>JASMAE010000134.1 GCA_030754475.1 Rhodospirillales bacterium | reverse complement strand
CATGGGACGATGAACGGAGCGAACGCGGCGCGCGCCGATCGTGTCGGTTTCAGGCGATGGATGAGTCTCGCAAGACGGTGATCGTGACCGGCGCGAGCCGGGGAATCGGGCATACGACTGCGCGCCTCTTTCTCGACCGCGGGTGGCAAATCATCACTTGTTCGCGCGAGGACACGCCGGACGAATGCAAGCGCGACCCCAACTGGACGACCCACATTCCGACGGACCTCGCTGATTCGGACGCGCTGGACCGGTTCATCGACGCCGCGAACGCCGAACTCGGGGACAGACCGCTCCACGCGCTCGTCAACAATGCCGGGGTGTCGCTCAAGACAACGTTCAAGGAGCGCCTAGGATGCCTGAACGGCGACATGGACGCGTGGCATCAGACGTTCGAGCTCAACTTTTTCGCGCCGCTCAAGCTCGCGCGCGGTTTCGCCGCCCCCCTCCATCGCGGCAAGGGGACCATCGTCAACATCACCTCGATCGCCGGCCACGCGGTGCACCCGTTCGCGGGTTCCGCCTATTCGTGCTCGAAGGCGGCGCTTTCCGGCCTGACGCGCGAGTTGGCGCACGAGTTCGCCGCGCTCGGCGTTCGCGTGAATGCGGTGGCGCCGGGCGAAATCAAGACGGACGTGATCACGCCCGATTACGACGTGCTCATTCCAAGGATCCCCTTGGGCTACATGGGAACGACGGCGGACGTGGCGCACGCCGTCTACTTCCTGTGTTCGGACGAGGCCCGCTACATCACGGGAAGCGAGGTCTGGATCACCGGCGGCCAGCACTTGTCCTAAGGGATTGGGGGACGGACAGTCCGACGGCGTTCGCTCAAGGACACGTGTCGCGCGCGGCGCATCCGCGAGCGTCCCATATTTTGTGAGGCGATCTCGTTTGCCGCCCAGATATGGATCGTTTATGATCAATGACCGCGTTTTGAGGCTACCAGAGACGGGGGCTGGGGCACGCACATGGCTGAAGGGAACCCCGAAGGGACCGCGCGGCGCTCGCACGCGCCCGAAGACGACCCGAACGGTACCGCCCCGGCCTCGCAGGTTGGGGACGCGCCGCCAGAAAGCCTGGCGGCCGGCGACCTCGTGGACGATGCCGCGACGGTCGCGGCCTTGGATGATCGCCCGCGTCCGGCGCCGGAATCGGCTCCCTCCGGTTTCGAAAGCCCGACCGAACCGGACCCGCTGCCGCTTTACATCCGATACCGCTGGCTGACGCTCGGCGGCGCGTTCGCCAGCGTTCTTTGGCTCGGCGGCGCGATCGTCCTGATCGGCCGCAGCCTCGCGCTTGCGGACCTGTGGAACCTGCTTCCGTACGAATGGGGCGGCCTCGTGGTCGCGACGATCACGCCGCTCGCGCTCATGTGGCTCGTGATCGCGATCTTCGAGAACGGCCGGCGGGTCCGTCACGACAGCCACGTCATCCAGTGGTTCTTTTCCAAGATGGTCTATCCGTCCGACCGGGCCGCGAGCCGGGTTTCGGAAATCACCGAGGACCTTCGCCGCCAGGCGCAGGCGCTGCGCCAAGCGTCCGAGGAAGCCATGGAGCGCGCCGAGGCCGTGGACGCGATCGTACGCCGGCGTACGGTGGAACTCGCCCAGGTTTCGGAGGACGCGGATCTGCGGGCCCAAGCGATCGCCGAAGCGTTGCGCCGGCAGACCGAGGACCTTCAGGCGGTCACTGAAAAGGCAGCCGAGAGGACGCGAGGCATCGGCGAGATTTTGTTTCGGAGCGCGAGCGAACTGACCGCGTCTTCCGAGCGCGCCTCGACGCGCGCCGATTCCGCCGCCGAGGTGTTGCGGCGAAGGACCGACGAGCTGACCCAGGCTTCCGAGGAGGTGGCCGAACAGGCGAAAACCGGGTCCGAAGCGTTCGGTGAACGGGCACGCGCGTTCAACACCGCGTCCGTCGAGGCGGCAGAGCGGATCAACGAGGTTGGCGATTACCTCGGCGCGCGCGTCGAAGATGTGCTTGGCGCCTCCGAGGCCATCATCGGCCGGGCGCGGACCGGTGCGGATAGCTTGGGTGAAGCGTCACGGGCGCTGGCGGAGCGGACCGAGCGCGTTTCCGCCCAGGCCGAACAGATGCGAGAAAGCCTGCTCCGGCAGGGAGACGACTTGGATGGCGTGGCGAGCCGGGTCGCCGCCCAGACGACGCAGATCGAAGCCGATCTTGGGCGTCAGTCGCGACTTCTCCTC
>JASMAE010000133.1 GCA_030754475.1 Rhodospirillales bacterium | reverse complement strand
GTGGAAACTCCGTCCGCCACCTGACTAACAACCGTATTTCAATCCGCCAAAACTTCCGTTCTGGGTCATAAGCGGAAGTGCAGCGGCTCCACCACGTACGTCTGCTAAGGGCCAGAAAGCGGAACTCCGCGACCCGAATGTCCGCTCCACCGCACGGCGAGCGCGCCGGCGATCACCAAGTCGTCGTGCTCCGTGCGGCCTGCGAACCGGGCATGGCCGCGATCCCCCACCGTGACGGCAAAGTCCCTGGTCTCGCGAAGAAACGCCCGGGCGTCGGGGATTCCTTTCGCTACCTTGAACCTGCCGCTCTCGATGGCGTTTACCAGCGCCCGCACCAGCCCGGTACGTGTCGTTCTCCAACGCCGTCTCCCGGCCCGCCGTGATCGACACGGCCACCGGATTGAGGCCCCCAACCCGCAGGTGGTCCACCACCGCGCGCCCGACGCCAGTGGCGTCCACGACCAGAGCCGCACTAGGTAGAAGCGCAGGCGAGACGCTCGATGCGTTCTCCGACCAATGGGTAGGGCGTACCGAGCGGCAGTCTCTCTAGGTGCCGCAGCCGGTCCTCGCCGTTCACGGCTTCAATAATCCCTTCACTCCTCGCCGATGGCGATTCCTCCCCGCGCGCACCCCGTCGTGGTCAACTCGCGGATCGAGATGGATGGGGCAATCAGGATTTCGATCCCGGCATCACGGCCCGGTGCCGCCAGGTCCTTGTGGGACATGGTATTGGGAAGAACATCCGGGGTAATATCCAAGTCCGTGGTCCTGGACGGCATATGCGCCGGCACGTCGGCCTCGCGCCACGCGCCTTTGGTCCACCTTGAAAGCGGGATGATTGGCCATGCTTGAGTTAACGGGAAAGACCATCCTCGTGACCGGGGGATCGCGCGGCATCGGGGCCGCAACCGTGCGCGCCGTCGCCGCCGCCGGCGCCGACGTGGTGTTGCACTACAACCGCAGCCGCGCGGCCGCCGAGGCGCTGGCCATCGAGGTCGGTGTCGAACGCTGCCATCTGGTCGCCGCCGCCTTCGAGTCCGATTCCGACGTCACCCGGCTTTGGGACCAAGCGCTGGCGTGGAAAGGCCGCATCGACGTGCTGATCAGCAACGCCGGGGTCCACGAATGGACCCCGTTCGAAGGCGATTTCCAGGACTGGACGGCGCTGTGGCACCGCACCATGCAGATCAACCTCTTTGCGGCCGCGCACCTTTGCCGGGCCGCCGTCCTCCACTTCTGCGAGCGTGGCGGCGGGATCGTGATCGCCGTCACCAGCAACGCAGCTCACCGCGGCTCGTGGCCCGATTCGGTGCAATACGCGGCGTCAAAGGCCGGCATCAAGAACCTGGCCCAGAGCATCGCCCGCGGATTCGCCAAAGACAACGTGCTCGCCTACGCACTCGCCCCGGGGCTTACCCGGACCGGGCTTTCGGAGCGCTACTACGAGGCGCACCCGTCCGCGCTCGCCGATCTTGACAGGAACCTGCCGCTGGGCGAATGGGCGCCGCCAGAGGACGTGGCCCGGATGGCGGCGTTTCTTGCGACCGGCGCGGTCCGCAACGCCACCGGCACCACCATCGACGTCAACGGCGCATCCTACGTGCGCTAGCGCTTTATCCGTTTACTCGGTTCCAGCCCGCACCCCCGCCCTGCCGCCCACGGAATGGTACGCTTGGCGCGGCCGAGCGGGGGTGCGGGCCGGTGCGATTACACGTGAGTGGATAACGATCTAAGGTGGCGGCGCCTAGGCCTGCGCCTCGTCAGAATTGGCCGGGACCTTCACGACCTCGGCCGGCGGCGGCGCGGCGGCGGGATCGAGTCTCAACACGGTGCCGTTGAGGACCGCAAGGCCCGTGAGTTCGCGGATGAACGCCCAGTGGGACACCACCAGAAGACCCGTCCAGTCGCCGGCTTCGACGAGACCTTCGCGGAACCGCTCGCAGCGGACCGCGAGCGCGCTTTCGCTTTCCTCGAAGGTGGGCCACCAGACGTCGTCGAGATGGTCGAGATCGAGATTGGGCCAGCGCTCGCGAAGGCGCGCGCCCGGCGTGCCGACATCGCAGGAGAACGCAGTCCGTTCGCCGACGCCGGCGTCGACGGTAATGGCAAGCCCGAGTGCGTTCGCGACGATCGCGGCCGTCTCGAGCGCCCGGGTATAGGGGCTCGAGACGATGCGCCGGATGCTTGCGCCGCCGAGGAACGTCGCCACATCGCGCGCTTGTTCGGCGCCGCGCGCGGTGAGCGCGGGATCGGCGATGCCCGGATCGTCGCCGGTCCGGCTTTTTTCCGCATTGAAGAGCGATTCGCCATGGCGCATCAGGAACACGGGCGGCCTTCTCTTGCTACCAGTTGGTGCACAGGCGCTGCTCGGCGCGGTAGTTCTCGGCTGTATCCAGCGTCGCGTGCCCGCGATCGAGCGCTTGGGTTATCTCGCGGAATAGCGGCGCCATCTCGTTGCGAAGCCTGTCCTTGAAGCGTTCCGCGCCCGTGCCGGGCGAGGTCGCGACCAGCGGCGCCTGGGCGCCGCTCTCGCGCTCCAGCGCGTGGCGGACCCGAGGCCCGTACTCGGCGAGGACGTCTCTGAAAATGGCGACGTGGCGGTTCTCGTGATCCAGGATTTGCTCGTATTCACAAGCCCCGCGGCGGTATCGGCGCGCCACATACACGTCGATCGTGCGATAACCGAGTGTCACCTCCACCTGGGCGAGCTCGGTGCAAAAGCGCTCGCCAGATAGCGGCCGCGCGCGAACCTGGATGCGCAAACCCAATTCCAAATCGGCCAGCGTCAAGCCGGCGGGGTTCCACCCGTGCCAGCGCGCGCTTCCGCCTGATTTGAGATAGAGGCGGCTGAGGTCGGCCTCGCTGTGGGACCCGTCGTAGCCCAACTCGCCGCGAATGCTCGTGAGCGTCACCTCGAGCGCGCCGTGCGTTGAACGGCACCGCTCGGCGGCCTCGGACACCTGCGGGCCCACCAAGATCATCGCGGCCAGCGCGGCAGCGAAAAGGTGCCATCCGCGGGCGCCCGATCCCGGTCGGACCAAGGCGATCATCATGGCCCGACTATACGCGATGGTGCGCGCCTGCGCCAATTGGCAGGGCGGTTTTCCGGGGCCGGGGGGTGCGGTTTCATGCGTTTAAAAAATGGGCCGCTGTCTGCGGCCCAAGTGTGCTCTTAAGGGAAGGGAGGATAACTGCAACGATTATCGCCTCCTCATCCGCGTCGCGCAGTGATGGCCGTCACAACGCCCCCCCATTTTGTTATTCGATGCCGTCGAGGATGCGCGCGGCACGCAAAACGGCGCGCGCCGAACCTCGATCGTGGTAATCTGGGGGCGCCATGACCGCCGACGAAGACAAGCGAGCGCCCGGCACGACGCCGCCCTGGCGCGACGTTATCTGGCGCCAGCCTGACGGCGCGCCGGTCGCCTGCGACGAAAAGCTCGAGGTCCTGGACGAAAACCTCGACGAGATCCGCCAGGCTTGCCAGGACGCCCTCGAGGACGCGGTGCTCATGGGCTGCGACGACGCGCAGTTCCGCTCCGTGCTGGACTCCCTGGTCCGCTCCATCGAGAACCCCTACGCTAAGGGTCCGGACAAGGGCGGCGAGGGGGCCTGAGCGCGTCGGGACCCGGCCGCGTTCCGGTGACCCGTTATCTCCGCTCTTGATCCGCAGGAAGGTTGCGGTAAAAACGCGGTGGCAACGTAATCGCCCCGCCGCTACCGCGGCGGCGGCGCGGATCGACCCCTGGCGCTTAGCGAGGAGACCCCTGTGATGACCACCGCCCCGCCTGATACGGCCGCGGCCAGGCCCGACGCCGCCGCCGGCGCCGACCACGCGGCCATGGCCAACGCCATTCGCTTTCTCGCGGCCGACGCGGTCGAGA
>JASMAE010000132.1 GCA_030754475.1 Rhodospirillales bacterium | reverse complement strand
GACCGCCCGGCTGATGGCATTCGAGGCAATGGATTCCGAGCGACGGATGCACCGCATCATGGAACGCATCGTCATCCTTGGCGCCGTCGGTGATCCACGCGCGAATCGCATGACGGTCCGTCTTGGAGGGACCCAACCGGTATTCGTTGTGGGGCATTTTGAGGCTCTTGTCGGCACGTCCCTCGATCAGAACCATCAGGTTGCTTGAGAACGCGTCGCCCGGAACGACGACCGGACCGTGGTTCGTGCCCTTCATGAGGGATTCGTACGTGCGCATGTCGAAGCCGCTTTTTCGTACCCCCGACCGCCCGGCTGATGGCACTCGAGGCAGTAATATTCGAGAATCGGGTAAATTACGCTTTTGAAGGAGGGATGGGCGGCCTCAACCGAAACAGGGCTCCCAAGGGCAATCACCGCAAGCGTCAAGGCCGCAAAGAGCAACCCGAATTTTCCGCGATCGAGCGTATTAACCGGCATATTCCATTCGCCTCATTTTCGAGGGTCGATTCCGCCAAGGAGACGGTGCGAAAAAATCGGCCCTCGTCCCGGGTGAGATCCGATCTCCATGAACTTTCCGAACGTTCGGCCATCGCCCGCCTGACTGCCGCGGGAAGACAACCACGCCGCGTGGAAAGTGCTGGTGCACGGACCTCGTCACGGCTGCCGTAAGAACCAATGGCGAAGCGACGCTACGAATTACCGGTTAAAAGGATCAATGACTTGGGTCAAGCGCCATTTCCCACACCTGCCGGCAGCACCTTTGTCATCGGTTTCGTGATGCGTCGCCCACGTCCATGGAATCGCATTGGCCCACATTGGCCCACACCCATTGGCGCCCACTCACGGAATGATATGTGCAGGACAGCCGCGCCGGCGTCCAGGCTGAAGCCGATATCACGGATTATGCGCTGTTGGACCGACGGCCGAGGTCGGCGCGGCGTCGGTCAGCGCCTGACCCCTTCGCGGCCCAGGCGCCATTTGACCAGCGCGCCCTGGCCGGAAAGGGCGCCCGCGACGACGATCTGGCGGGTGCGCCGGATCTCGCCGTCGCCCGCCGAATAGACGCTGTCTTCCAGCGCGAGTCGGCCGCCCGAGGCGCGGAACCGCCAGCCCGCCCCGCTTCGCAACTTCAGGAGCACCGATCCCGCGTCCTCGGCTAGCGACGCCTTGACGTCGGGATGAAGGTGAAAGCGGGCGGCAAACGCCCTTCCGCCGGAGCCGATCAAGGCATCCTCGCCGCGGACGTCCGAGCCGTCGGGCGCTATGAAGATGGTGCGCTTGTGTTCGAGCGCGAACGCTTTCGCGTACCCATCGTGGCTGGCCGCGATGAGCAGGTTGCCGTCCACCTCGCGCCGCGCGGCGATCACGTCCGAGGGACGCCGGCCAAGGCCGCCCGCGACCCGCAGCTCGCACGAGTTCGTCTCGTCGACCACAAGCGTTGAATGGGCGGCCGTGGCGCGGAGCGCGTCGCGCCACGGATCGTCTCCGTGGGCACGCCCGCCGCAATTGACGATCAGGCGCTCCTTTCCGACGCTCATCTCGAAGCTCAACGTTCCGGCGTGGGCCAGTTCGTCGGAACCCGGCGCCGGCGGTGCGCCCACGTCGGCGATGATGACGGCCCGGCCCGCGGCCAGGCGGTGGAAGCCCGAGTGCGGCGCGCTCGACAGCGCGCTGCCGGTCGAGCCGGAGTGCGCGAGGGCGATGTTGACGATCTTGTCGTCGCCTTCGATTCCGCCGTTGAACAGCGCGAATCGGCCGTCGCCGTGGCGGAGTGCGCGGACCATCGGCATCATGCGGTCGATCGCGGACTGAAGCGCGAACGGAACCTCGACGCTCGCGGACACCAAGGTGGCCCGGACGTCGATCAGGTCGCGCAGCACGTCGAGCTGGAGAGAGGGATTGCGCTGGGTGTGGCCGCCGTCGGGAAGGATCTGGCGGCCCACCTCGCGTTCGAGAAGCCCAAGTCCCGCCTCCAGGCAGGCCTCCCGTCCTGGAAGGCAGGCGCCGCCGTAGATCAACCCCTTGGCGGCCCGCAACACGCGGGCGTCGTCCGGCGCCGAAGCGGCCGCGCGCGAGAGGTGGCGAAGTTGACGCGCGAGCGCACCCAGCACTCGGGTCGCGAAGTCCCCGCCTCCGCCTTGCGCGAGGAAGGTGAAGCTCGTGAGCAGGTTGACGGACCGCTCGCCGATCACGTCCGCTCGCCAAGCGCGCGGGCTCCAACGTCCGTTGGTCTCTATCCACTCAGACACCAGATCGCGGGCGCGCTCGCGCGCCGCGTTCGTCGCCACCGCGCGGAGATCGCGCAGCCAGCCGAAGCGGTGCATGGATTGGGCCGCTTCGGGGGTCGCCTCGATCGCCGACCACGGCGCGGCGCCGAGCGCGATTCTGCGTCCCAAGAACAAGTACTCGCCATTCATTAGCGCCGCCGCCGCCTCCTTGTCGCCGGGCCAGGGGTCCGGCGGCGTGCCGCGCACGGCGTCGGGCGCGCGGCCCGCGAGCGTCATCTGATAGAGCGGTGTGGCGAAGAGAAGCTCGCGGAACCCCCGCCATCCAAGGATCGACGAGCGGCTTCGCCGGAGGCCGAAGCGTGGTCCGGCCGTCATCTCCCGGATCCGCATCGGGCGTGGTGAGGCGAGGCACCGGACACAAGACCAGATCGTGGTCGCTCGGTTTCGCCTAACAGCGACCCGCCGACCACGTGAACTTGGTCTATCATATTCACGCGGTTGATTAGAGCCGCATCGCGGTTCAAATCAACAGCGATCCGCCCTAGCGCACGGCCACGAGCCGCCCTCTCGCGTGCCGGCGACATCCCGAGTCCTCCGCGGGCGAAGGCCCGGCAAACGGAATTCGAACCGGCGCCCACGCTAGTCGAGCTCGAAATCGCCGGCGTAGTCCCGCTTCAACGCCGGGTCCTGGTCTTCCTTTTCCAACAGGCAGTTTCCGATCGCGAGCACGTCGATCTCGGTGCCCATGAAACAGCGAAAGGCGTCCTCGGGTGTGCACACCATGGGCTCGCCGCGGACGTTGAAGCTCGTGTTGACGACGATCGGACAGCCGCTCAACGCCTTGAAGCGCGTCAACAAGGCATGAAAGAGAGGATTGGAGTGCGCCTCGACGGTCTGGACGCGGGCGGAGTAATCCACGTGCGTGACGGCCGGGATTTCGGAGCGGACCACGTTCAGCTTGTCGATTCCGAACAGCGCGTTCTCGCCCGCGCTCATGGGCCGCCGCCGCGATTCGACCACGTCGGCGACGAGCAGCATGTAGGGGCTGTCCCCGTCCATATCGAACCAGTCGCTCACGTCCTCTCGGAGGACCGCCGGCGCGAATGGACGGAAGGATTCCCGGTACTTGACCTTGAGGTTGAGGGTCTTCTGCATGGTCGCCGACATGGGGTTGCCGAGGATCGAACGCGCCCCCAGCGCGCGGGGTCCGAATTCCATGCGTCCCTGGAACCAACCGACTGCCTTGTCCGCGGCCAATGCGCCGGCGGCGGTGTCAAGAAGCTCGGTCTCGCCCAGCGTCTTGAAGCGGGCGCCGGCGGCGCCGAGGCGGCGTTCGATCTCGGCCTGGGGAAACTCGGGTCCCAGGTACGAGCCGTGCATCGCGTCGCGCCCGCCGTTCACGCGGCGCGGTTGGTGGCGGAAAAGATGGTGCGCGCACAGTGCGGCCCCGATCGCGCCGCCGGCGTCGCCCGCCGCGGGCTGGATCCAGACGTTCTCGAACCCGCCGTCGCGAAGGACCTTTCCATTGGCGACGCAGTTCAGTGCCACCCCGCCGGCGCGGCAGTGGTGGCGGCTCGTGTGTTCGGCGGCGAGCGCCCGGGTCAGGCGCAGCACCGCATCCTCGAGCACCGCCTGGACCGAAGCGGCGAGGTCCATGTGCCGTTGGGTCAAGGGCTCGTCGGGTCTTCGCGGCGGCCCCCCAAACAGGGCGTCGAAGCGGCCGTCGGTCATGGTGAGGCCGGTGCAATAGTTGAAGTAGGCCTGGTTCAGGCGGAACGAGCCATCCTCCTTCAGATCGATCAGGTTGTCCCGGATCAAGTCGGCAAAGCGGGGCTCGCC
>JASMAE010000131.1 GCA_030754475.1 Rhodospirillales bacterium | reverse complement strand
CGAAGGAGATCAATATCATGCGGATCGCGAGACGAGGGGTCGGCGCGTACCCTACCGGCCAGTTCCACCATCGGCTGGCACAACGCTTCCTTATGATCCTTCTTGGCGTGATCAAAGCGTTCAAGACGACAGCAGATGTCCTTGGACACAGACACCAAGCGATTGAGATGCGGTGTGACGTCCGCGTCTGCCATTCCTCCCGCGTAACATGAAAGGATCTGTTCCGCCAGATAGGCAATCTGGACCGCGTAGCGTTCTATCTTCAACTCGTTGATTAGTGTGGAGCACCTTTTGATGTCTTCCTGCAGTTGGTTCCTGTGTACATCATCCAAGGCCAGGATCTTGAGAGGATTTGGAACTTCAATTTCAGGAATCTTCTCCGTTCCGGGTCGGGGCGTCTTGCGCCGGTCCGGGCCGATATAATCGCTCGTGACGATAAAGCGTTTGCGGTCGCGGGTCAGATTGACGATCCGCTCGTAAAGCTTTGCGGCGGAAATTGGTTTCGCCAAGATGTCATCGGGTCCGGAGTTGATGGCCTTACGGATCGTTCCTTTCGAGAGGTTTTCGGTGAGCATGATGATGAGCACGAATGGATTGGACCCGATTTCGTGATGCCTGATCTTACGGATCACGTCGTGGACGTCACCATCCGCGTACTCGGTGTTACAGACGAGGAGGTCCACTGCGTCGTTCGACGCCGTCTCGTCGATCACCGACATGCTGTCCGTGATCCTGACGTCCCGAAACCCGTGATGGTACAGGGCGCTCTTTAGTCCATCACGCGCATTACGGTCGATCTCACCGAAAAGAACCTTGACGTTCTCGAATCTGAAATCGTCCATTTTCGCTTCCCAGTTCTCGAATGACCTCCTTGGGCCTTTGCTTCCTGTTCTGCCCCCGCCCTCGGTCCAACTCGGTGTGCGAGAGCTCGAATCTTTCCCGCTTGGTACTGCGGCGGGCCGGAATATTGCCTCGAGCACGAGTTTGCGCTCGTCGGGTTCGGCTCTGCCTTCAAGCTCCAGTGCCTAGTCCGGCCCGGCAGTTGCCTTTCGCAACCGTTTGGCGAGCAACCGAATCAGCGCCGCGATCAGAAAGCCAGACCTTGCCATGGCCTCGTCGATTACCTCTTTCGAGAACTGCGCGCAGAGCGCGTCCTCTCGGGCAACTGCACTAGCCGAACGTGGTGCATCATCGACCAGTGCCATCTCACCAAAGAAATCGCCAAGTCTCCGGGAAACGATATAACGACGAGTGGAAATCATCTCCCGTAAGAAATTACAGGAGATTCATTCCGTTACCCGTTGTCTCCTATCCCAGTGCGAATGAATTGGGAGGGAGAAATGATCGACGTATTGACCCTCGACGACGAATCGCGGTTCCCGGGGTGTCTGGAATCTATGTTCCGTCTTCGCTTCGACGTTTTCGTTCAACGTTGGGTTGAAATCTGGAGTGCCGCGAGGGGATGGAGATGGACCAGTTCGACAACGAATTCACCGTCTATCTGGTCCTCCGCAACGATGAAAACGAGGTGCTTGCAAGCGCCCGACTCGTGCCCATGAGTGGGCCAACGCTTCTAGGCGACGTCTTTTCCTTCCTGGCCGAAGGCATCGAAATCCCGGCGACGTCGGACATGTGGACTGCGAAATGTCGGCCAAAAAACCAGCCAAGGAGATGGTCCAATGAACGCGAAGCTGAAATTCCTGGTTCTCGGCTTGATGGCGATCGGCGTCTCCGCATGTGCCAATGGAGCGCCGAAAGTGCTTTACGATTTCCACGGAACGGGCGTTCCCGTCGGAATCACCGCGATTGGTTCGGCCGATTTGTTTCAGTCGCACGGCCGGTTGTTCGTGCGCACACCGGCAGATGGTGATGGAATCCGCATCGAGGTGCCCGCCAAATACAACTGTGTGGCAATCCAGGATGTCCTGTTGAACGACGTGCGACCAGGGAAGACGATGCTTTGGAAGTGGGTCGTTCAAGATAGCTCAGGAAGTAAGTTTCCACTGCTCGAATCCTCCTGGATTCTAAACGATATTAATATACATACTGAGAAAAAAGACAAAAATGGAAACACAGTTAGCGTTAATAGAGTATTTTCGATTAAAGAAATTAATGAATTGTCGCCGTTCACGACGTCCTGGGATCGGCGCACGGTCAACGGCGTGGAACAAGTACAGCTCGAATTTCGCGATCCGAGGACAAAGCAGTTCAAGAAGCTGCTTCCGTGGCAGGATCCTTTGCCGACGACCACGGTGGCCTTCG
The DNA here is from genome assembly GCA_030754475.1 of Rhodospirillales bacterium. Classification (GTDB taxonomy): domain Bacteria; phylum Pseudomonadota; class Alphaproteobacteria; order Rhodospirillales; family JASLLV01; genus JASLLV01. The sequence goes on along the minus strand of JASMAE010000131.1, from coordinate 3,373 downwards.
AGATCACGACGACGCTGCCGGGCTTCTCGATCGGACAGATTGGCGTGAGTCCCGAGCATGTTGAAGTCGAAGCCGACTTCAAGGAGTTTTCGTCACAGGTATTCGTCGATCGCCTCGTGGAGTAGGAATAACTGATTAAGTTTCAAGTCGATCGCTGCCTGTTTAATTGAGACCAGACACCTTGAAGCGTGCCTGTAATGGAACCGCGAATTGAACCCGGTAAGTTTTTGAGAACGTCCGCTACGGGTCAAAAGCGGACATCGGCGCATTCGGCTTCCAGTTCATGAATCCACGCCCTGGACCGGACCGTGGTCGGTCGGGGTCGCTTATCTGCGATCCGCCGAGCCCGTGAACCGGGTCATTCTTAATTCAAATCGAGCGGATTCACCGAGGCGATCGCAACCGCTTCGGGATTTCAATCAACGCCTTTGCGCCCTTGGATCGAGGGCTTCTTGCAACCCGTCGCCCAGGAAGTTGAACGCGATCACGGTCGCGAAGATCATGATGCCCGGGTAGAAGGCGAGCGCCGGCGACGACCAGATCAGCTCTTGGGCGTTGGTGAGAAGATTGCCCCAACTCGGAATCGGCGGCTGGATGCCGAGCCCCAGGAAGCTGAGCACCGATTCCAAAAGGATGATCTGTCCCGCCGCAAGGGTGGTCGCGACGATGATCGGCGTAGCGAGGTTGGGAAGCACGTGGACCATCATGATCCGGGCCGGGCCGGCGCCTTGCGCCTGGGCGGCGAGGACGAACGGCCGCCGGCGCAGCGCCAGCGCGCTCGCGCGCACCAGCCGCGCGACCGTGGTCCAACCTGCGAGCGCGACGATCACGACGATGCGATAGAGGCTCGCGTTTTCCGACGCTGCGGCATGGGGCGAAAACCCAAGCTTTTCCAGATCGATAGCCGCGAGCACGATGAGGAGTGGAAGCAACGGCAGCGCGATCACGCTGTCGGTGATTCGCATCAAAAGCGCATCGATCCGCCCGCCCAGATAGCCGGCGACCAGTCCCACCACGGTTCCGGCGCAAGCGGCCGCGAGTGCCGCGGTCAAGCCGACGAAGAGCGACACCCGCCCGCCGTACAGCAGTCGCACCAGCACGTCGCGCCCCAGCTCGTCGGTTCCAAGCGGATGCGCGGGCGAGGCGGGCGCGAAGCGGTCGAAGAGATCGACCGCCGCGGCGCTCGCGCCAAGTGCGTGCTCGACCAGGGGTGCTGCCGCCGCCGCGAGCGCGACAAGGCCGAGCATGGCCGCGCTGCCCATGGCCAAGCGGTGGCGGACGAACCGTTCGATAGCAGGCCGGAGCAGGGCGTGCGCGCTCATGCGTCTGCGCTCCGGAAGCTGATGCGGGGGTCGAGCCATAGGTAGGCCGCGTCGGCAAGGAAGTTGCCGAGGAGCGTCAGCGCCGTCGCGAACAGGAGTGCTGTGAGCGCGAGGTTGAAGTCGTTGCCCATGATGGCGTCGAAGATGAGCTTGCCCATGCCCGGGAAGGCGAAGACGGTCTCGGTGATCAGGGCGCCCGAAAAAAGGTAACCGAACTCGAGCGCGACGATCGTTACCACCGGGATCATCGCGTTGCGCAGCGCGTGGCCGATGACCACGCGTGTGGGGCGCAACCCCTTCGCGCGTGCCGTGCGGACGAAGTCCTGGCGCAGGGTCTCGATCATGGCGGCGCGCGCGTAACGGGTGTGGCCGCCGATGCTGGCGAGCGTGAGGCTGGCGACGGGCAGGACGGCGAAGCGCGCGCCCTCCCAGAAACCACCGCCCGCGAGTGCGCCCATTCCGCCCGCGGGCAGGACCCCGAGCACGACGGCGAAGACGATGATCAGCAAAAGCGCGAGCCAAAAAGGCGGCACCGAGACACCGGCGAAGGCCATCAGGTTGATGGTGTAGTCGATCTTCGAGTGGGGGCGGGTGGCGGCGACGATTCCGGCCGGAAGCCCGACCGCGAGCGAAAGGATCAGCGCCGCGCCCAGAAGCCGGGCCGTGTTGCCGAGCGCCGGCCACAGCACGTCCAGCACCGGGCGGGCGTGGGCGCGCGAGTAGCCGAGATCGCCCGAAAGCGCGGCCTTGAGCCAGTTGCCGTAACGCTCCGCCACCGGCCGGTCGAGGCCGTAGAGCGCCCGCAGCCTTGCGGCGTCGACCGCGCTCACGTCGGGATCGGCGCTGATCATTAGATCGACGGGATCGCCGGGCATCAGGCCCATCAATCCGTAGATCACGAACGACATGACCCCGAGTACGACCAGGGACTGGAAAAGGCGTGCGGAAAGGTATCGGATCATGGCTGAGGAGAGGCTCGTCGAAGGCCTGGGGGCCGCGGTCTCAGGGAGCCGTCCGCCAGGTCTCCACCCACAGCGTGGTCGGGAATTGATGCCCGGTCGGCTCGACGCCTGCGAGCCACCGCGGCAGGATGAAGGCGTTCGCCCGGAAGTAGAGCGGGATCACCGGAAGCTCGTCCGCGTAGATTTCCTGCAGCCGGTGCCACAGCCCGCGCCGCGTCTCGCGGTCGAGTTCCACCTCGATTCGTTCGACCAGCGAGTCGACCTCGGCGTTCTTGAAACCGGTGTAGTTCTGGCCGCCGTAGTTGTTCTCGGGCGTCGGGATGTGGGCCGAATGCAACGTCGTTCGCGGCACGCTCTCGGGCGAGCTGATCCAGGCGAACATGGCCATGGCGTCGAACCGCCGTTCGCTCACCGTCTTGCCAAAGAAGACGCGCGCCGGCTCGTTGCGGATGCGCGCGTCGATACCGAGGGCCTTCCACTGGCTCTGCAGCACCTGTTCCACCAGCTCGCGGGTCCGGTTGCCGGCCGTGGTCATGATCTCGAGCCTGAGCGGCGCGCCGTCGGCGTTGTGGCGCACGCCGTCAAGCATCGTGGACCATCCGGCTTCGTCGAGCAGGCGGTCGGCGCGGCCTGGGTCGTGGGCGTAGCGCGGCCCCTCTTCGGAGAAAACCCAGTCGAGCGGGTTGACGTTGGAGTGTGCTACCGGCTGACGTCCCTCGAAGAGCTGGCGGCTGATCGCCTCGCGGTCGATGGCGTGGATCAAGGCATGGCGCACGCGCTGGTCGGCCAGGATCGGGTTGTCGAGGTTGAGGTCGACGTGCTCGTAGATGAGGCCCGGCTTGTAAAGGATGTTGAAGCGCGCGCCGTGGCGCTTTTCGAAGGCGAGCGCCTGGTCGATCGTGATCCCCGATTCGCCCGCGATCATGTCGATGGCGCCGGACAGTAGATTCGCCTCCAGCGACGCGGTGTTCTCGACCACTCGCACGACGATCCGCTTGAACTGCGGCTGGACGCCCCACCACTTGGGGTTCGGCTCCAGCGTCACGTGCGAGCCCGGAACGACGTCCACGATCAGGTAGGGTCCGAAAT
>JASMAE010000130.1 GCA_030754475.1 Rhodospirillales bacterium | reverse complement strand
CACGAAAAAGCCGCCCGGCGCCGACGGCGCCAGGCGGCGGTTCGTTTTCCGCAACGAGCTTACGGGAAATAGTACGTCGGGACCACCGGGAACGCCGGGGGTGAACCGAACCACTTCTCCCACAGCGCGTTGTGCCGGTTCTTGCTCTGGTGATCGTAGAGCCAGATGTTCAGCCACCGGCGAAGCGAGTCGTTGCCGCGTTTGACGCCGATGCCCCAGTAGCCGAGATAAATGGTCTTCGGAACCACCACCCAATTCACGTTGGGATGGTTCGGGGTGAACTTCAGCCAGTTGTCGATGATCGCGATGGTGCCGTCGGCGCGGCCCTGGGCGATGGCCCGGATGACGTCGGCGCCGCTATCGACCAGAAGCTCCTTGGCGTTCGGAACGTTCTTGCGCGTCCACTGCGCGGGAACCGTGCTGCGCACGTTGGCCAAGGTGTATTTCGGATCGTTGAGTTGCTGCCATTCGGTGACGTCGGCATGCTTGTCGGTCGTCAGGATCACCTGCGATTCCGTATAGGTCGGTAGCGTGTAGTCGACCAGCTTGGCGCGCCGCGCGTTGCGCGTGAGGCCGCCCAAACTGATGTCGATGCGATCGGCGACGAGGTTGGGAACCCGCAACGCGGATTGCTGGGAGACGAACTCGGCCTTCACGCCCAACGCCTCGGCGATCATGTTGGCAGTGTCGATGTCCATCCCCTCGAACTCGTTCTTGGTATTGTATTCGCTGAGCCCGGGCAGGTTCGGATGAATGCCGACCCGGATGGTGCCGTCCTTGATGATGTCGTCCAGGGACCGGGCGTCGGCCTGGCCGGGCCAGGCGAGCGCGACGAGGGCGAAGGCTGTCAGCCCCGCCCTGTAGAGTGTCTTGAACATAAAACCCCTCCCATTAGAAAAAAATTCCGGCTTTGCTCAGGGGAATTTCCCTCGCCAGTCGGCCGATCGCACTACACGGCCCAAATCGAGTGACCGGGCCGTGCCCAATATGCCCCGGAGCGGGCATGGCATGTCAACATGAATTCTCATTCTTCCACGACCGGTCGCCGCGGCCACGGCCCCGTCCCGGGCTTCGCCAATCGCAACGGGAGGCCCTGGCGTGACACCGACGATTTCCGAACCAAGCACAAGACCGGCGAGGATCCGCGGCAAGCTTCTTTTCACCTTCGCCGCAATCGCCGACACCCACGTGAACGAGGACGAACGGATTTCGACGTCGCCGTTCCCGAGCACGGCGCTGACCACCGCCCGCGCGCGCTATGCGTTTGCGGCCGTCAACGCGTCGCGCCCGGCGTTCGTCGTCAATTACGGCGTCCATCACGGATTCGCGGCCCAAGACGCCGAGCCCGCCAAGGAGCTGGCGGAAGCGTGCGGGCTCGCGTCCGCCATCGACGGCCTCGTCTTTCGAATCGTCCGCGAAGGCAGCGGTTGGGACGAGATCGCCGCCGCCCGGGCGCTGGCGGCGAGCCTGGGGATGAACGCCACCGTCACCGTGCGGCTGGCGGCGACCGAAAGCCCCGCCGAAGCTCAGCGTGACGACCGCGAGCACGCGAACCGCGTCGCCGAGGCGGCACTCGCCGCGGCCGCCTATCCCGAGATGGACATCTTTATCGACACCGTGGCCGACATCGATCGCGGGTACTTCGTGCGGAACGGGCTCGTCGACCGCCGCTACAATCCGCGCCTTGCGGCCGCGGGGGTCATGCACCTGAACGAGGCGCTGGCCCGGATCGAGGGCGATCTCACGCTGCGCCCCAAATCGGCGGTGGCGGGATGCCGGCTCGCCACGTTTAGGACCCCGGACGCGCATCACGCCGTGATCCTTCCCGATCGCGCGTCGATGCTCGCGGAGATCGCGCTTCCGGCGAGCGGCGCGAACGCCGCCGGCAAGGGTGCGGTTGCGCAACTGGATTCGGGCGTCGTGGCGCGGATCCCGTGGCGCCGGCGCGGCGCCGGCTCGGAAGCGGGAATTCGCTTCGCGAGGCCGCTCCAATGTGACGCGCCCGCGCTTTTTTCGATCCCCGCCGGCGGGACC
>JASMAE010000129.1 GCA_030754475.1 Rhodospirillales bacterium | reverse complement strand
CGAGCTGTTGGTCGAGGCGCAAGCGCGGCTCGCTGAGCTGCGCATCACCAATGTCACCACGCTCTGCGGCGACGGGGCGCTCGGCTGGCCGCACCAAGCGCCGTTCGACCGCATCATGGTGACGGCTGCCGCGCCAAGCGTTCCCGCCGCCCTCGTCGATCAGCTAGCCGCGGGTGGCGTCTTGGTCACGCCGGTCGCGCGCAGCGGTGGCCAGCGCCTGATCCGCGTCCGGCGCACCGAGAATGGCTCCGAGACCGAAGACTTGGCGTCGGTAAATTTCGTGCCGTTGGTCTAAGCGCGCCGCCCAGGGTGCCTTCGCGCCGGTCGGACCTGCGTAATTTTCCACTAACCCATTGAAACCAATGCGTCCCTTGGCGATAATTCGAGCATGAACTTGGCAGGGGTTGCGCGTATCCTTCTCGCTTCGGTCGCGATCGGTGGCCTTTTCGGCACGTCGGGCTGCGGTTGGGCCGAATGGCCGCCTCCCGATCGCGCGCCCCAGCTCGCGAATCGACCCGCCGCTACGGGCGCCGAAAGCCCGAGCGATCCCCTCTTCGTCGGCGCGAGCGCGGTGGAGGTGGCGAAGGGCGACACGATTTTCGAGATCGCGAGACGACACCGGGTGCCCATGCGCGCCATTATCGAGGCGAACCGTCTTCGGCCGCCCTACGTGCTTCACGTGGGCCAGCGCATCGTGCTGCCGCGCAACGTGGTGCACGATGTGGTGAAGGGCGATACCCTCTACGGCATCTCGCGGCGTTACGGACTCGACACCTTCGCGCTGGCGCGCGCAAACGGGATCGAGAATCCCTACACGATCCACGTGGGCCAACGCCTCTTGGTCCCGTCGCTGGGGCGCCCCCCGGCAGATGGGCTGCGCGCCGCCTCGGTGCCGAATGCCGCAGCCAAGCCCGACACGGCCGCATCGGGCGCGGCCGCGGGGCGGACGACACCCTCGAAGCCGGAGCCCGCGCTACCGCCGGCGGGCGGAAAAGGGTTCCTCTGGCCCGTGAGCGGCAACGTCGTCTCCACCTTCGGACCCAAGGCGAAGGGGCTCCACAACGATGGCATCAACATCGCCGCCCCCCGTGGCACCGCCGTCAGGGCCGCGGCCGGCGGCTCGGTGGCTTACGCCGGGAATGAGCTCAGGGGGTTCGGCAACCTTCTTCTGATCAAGCACCAGGGCGGCTGGATCACGGCCTACGCCCACAACGACGAGATTCTGGTCAAGCCTGGGGACGCGGTGCAGAAGGGCCAACCGATCGCGCGCGTGGGTACCAGCGGAAACGTCCCCTCGCCCCAACTTCACTTCGAGCTGAGGCGGGGCAAGACCGCCGTCGATCCCGAAAAGCACTTGCAGGACGGCAGCGCGTAGTGCTCTGGCGCCGCCGTCCGCACTGACACGAAGGAACCGAACGCATGACCCGATCGACCAAGGAAAACGTCTCCGACACGAACACCTGGCTGCGCGGCTTGTTCATGCTTTTGTTCGCGGTGGTGTTCAAGATCGCCGCGATCCTGGTGTTGGCCCTCGCTATACTCCAGTTTCTCTTCAAGGTTTTTTCCGGGAACGTGAACCAGCGGCTTCGTGCCTTCGGCGATGATCTCGGCGCCTACGTCGCCGAGATCATCCGGTTTCTCTGCTATCAGACCGAACGGAAGCCCTATCCCTTTTCGCAATGGCCCCGCGTGCGCCGAAGTTCCAAGGCGAAAGCCTGATAGACGGGACCCGCGTCCGCGCCCCGGACGTTCAGTCGAGCTTTTTTCCCAGACTTCCCGCCAAATCCTGAACGAACTGCCAGGCGACGCGGCCCGAGCGCGCGCCTCGCGTCACCGACCATTCGACCGCGCGGGCGCGCAGCTCATCGCCCGCCACGTCGAGCCCGAAGTGGCGGGCGTAGCCTTCGACGATGGTCAGAAACGTCGCCTGATCGCAGACGTGGAAGCCCAGCCACAGGCCGAACCGGTCAGAAAGCGAGACCTTCTCGTCCGTCGATTCGGCAGGATTTATGGCCGTCGAGCGTTCGTTCTCGATCATCTCGCGGGGCATGAGGTGGCGGCGGTTGGAGGTGGCGTAGAAGATCACATTGGCGGGGCGTCCCTCGATTCCACCCTCGAGCACGGCTTTCAAGGACTTGAACGACGCGTCCTGGCCGTCGAACGACAGATCGTCGCAAAAGAGCACGCAGCGGCGCATTTGCCCGCGCAACGAATTCAGCAGCCGTGGCAGCGACTGGGTATCCTCACGGTGGATCTCGATCAACGCCAGCACCCGGTCGCGCTCGCTGTTGATCTGGGCGTGCACCGCCTTGACGAGTGAGCTCTTGCCGGTTCCGCGCGCGCCCCACAGAAGCGCGTTGTTGGCCGGGTAACCACCGGCGAATCGGCGCGTGTTCTCGATCAGGAGATCGCGCTGTCGGTCGATTCCCTGCAACAGCCCGAGCGGCACGCGGTTGACGTCGGCCACCGCTTCGAGCCAGCCCCCGTCGGCGTGCCAGACGAAGGCATCCGCCGCCTCGACGTCGAAAGCCGGGACCGCCGGCGGCGCGAGGCGCTCGAGCGTGGTGTCGATCCGCCGCAATAGGGGCCGGATGTCGTCCTCGTTCATCTTTATCGCCGCCGGTTGCCGCGGCCGCGACCCTAGTTCTGCGGCAAGTCACGGTCAACGGGCGCCAACCAGTGTCCGCCGTTTGCAACGCGGCGCGCGGCCGGTATAGTCGCGCTCGCCCGAACCAACCCCGATCCCCGGAGAGCTTCGATGTTCGTCTCCACCGCGTACGCCCAGGCATCGGGAGCACAAGGCGGTGCCTTGGGCTCGATGCTAGTGCCGATGATCCTGATCTTCGTCGTCTTCTATTTTTTCCTCATCCGGCCGCAACAGAAGAAGGCGAAGCAGCACAAGGAGATGCTGAACGCGATCCGTCGCGGCGACAAGATAGTCACCGGTGGCGGCATCGCCGGCACGGTCTCGAAGGTTATCGACGACAACGAAATCCAGGTGGAGATCGCCCAAGGGGTGCGGGTGCGCGTCCAGCGTTCCCTAATCGCTTCCGTATTTACCAAGGGTGAGCCGGTCAGGGACGCACCCAAGGATCGCGGTAACGAAAAGGACAAGATCGAGAGCGGCGCCGAGGGTGGCGAAGGCGCCGAGACGCCGGCGGCCGCCCAGCCGGAAGCCCGCGGCGGCGGCCTGCTCAAGACACTTCTCGGCGGGTGGGGACGTTAGTCCGAGAGCCGCGGCCGCGGGCCCGCTTGCGCCATGGTGCATTTCGCAAAGTGGAAGATCGTCGTCGTGCTCTCGGTGTGCGTGCTCGGCGTCGTGTTCGCGGCGCCCAATCTTTTGAACCGGGACTA
>JASMAE010000128.1 GCA_030754475.1 Rhodospirillales bacterium | reverse complement strand
CATCGCTATCGAACGCTGCTGACGCACGCCGATCACGTGCAGCGACTTGACCGGCTGTTATGGAAGGGCTGGTTCTCGTCGGCCCGCCGGACACTCTGGCGGGTAAACGAGGAATACCGCGCCCTCGGCGAGGCGCGCCTCCTGCTCGCGACCATGTCGGGAAACGTCGATCGCGCCATCGCCCGGGTGCCGGATGAACTCAAGGATCATCCCGGCCTCGTGTACGAGCGCCTGCGCTGGCGATGGCGTAAGGGGCACTACGAATCGGCGCTCTCGCTTCTCGACCATCCGAACCACGACGAAGGCCGTCCCGACAAATGGTGGACACAGCGCGCCGCCCTCGCCCGCGCGGCCCTTCGCGAGGGGCATGTATCCGACGCCTATCGAATTGCGGCCGACCACAGACTCGACGCCGCCGACGCCGCCGCGCTCGCCGACGCCGAATGGCTCGCTGGTTGGACCGCGCTTCGCTTCCTCGCCGAACCGGCCCTGGCGATCGGCCATTTCATCACCATGTACGGCAGCGTGCGCTACCCCATCAGCCTCGCGCGCGCCTCCTATTGGGCGGGCCGATCGGCCGCCGCGCTCAACGACCGCAAGCTGGCCGAGCTCTGGTACCGCGAGGCCGCCCGGTACCCCGGCACTTATTACGGGCAGCTTGCCGCGGCCGAGATATCGGAAACTCCTGCCGCCAACCTGCCGTCGCGCGCCGTTCCATCGCCCCAAGAAGCGACTGCGTTCGAAGATCACGAACTCGTCCGCGTCATCCGAATCCTCGGCGCGGCCGAAGCGGATGGGTACATGCGCGCTTTCTTCCTCAGCCTCGGAAATGTCTCGGCTTCGCGGGGCTGGCACGCGCTGACGGCGTCTCTTGCCCTCTCGCGGGACCGCCCGGATCTCGCGATCGCGGTGGCGAAACAGGCTCATCGAGACGTCCGCCATCTGGTGCTGGAGGGGTATCCGCTGATCGACGTGCCTCGGCGGCTTTCACCGATCCGCGACGCCGTCCCGGAAGAGGCTTTGGTTCTCGCGATGGTTCGCCAGGAAAGCGCCTTCGACTCGGGCGCCAAGAGCCCCGCCGGGGCGCGTGGTCTCATGCAGCTTCTTCCCGCCACCGCGAAACGGACGGCGCAGGAGCTGAAACTCGGCTACTCGCATCCTCGCCTCAACTCGGACCCCGAGTACAACCTGCTTCTGGGACAGACCTATATGCAGAGCCTCCTCGACGAGTTTGACGGCTCCTACGTTCTTGCGCTCGCCGCCTACAACGCAGGCCCGACGCGCGCCCATCGGTGGGTTCGCGACAACGGCGATCCCCGCGACGAACAGGTCGACGCCGTAGATTGGATCGAGCTCATCCCTTTCGCCGAGACCCGAAATTTCGTCCAACGGGCGATGGAGAACTTGCAGGTTTATCGAATCCGCTTGAACGGCGACCGTTCGCTTCCTCGACCCATGCCAAGCTGACCCGCTAGGACGGCGCGACGCTCGTCTTGGTCGGACAGTGCTCCAAGTGACAATGCCATCGAACGCGTTTCGCGAGCGCCGGTACCGGAGCCAGGACGGCCGCGAGCTCTACTACCGCGAATACGGTCGGCGAACGCCCGGACGTCCGGCGGTCCTTTGCCTTCCGGGACTCACCCGCAATTCCAAAGACTTTCACGAGTTCGCGCTACGGCACGGGTCCCGTTGGCGCGTGCTGTGCCCCGACTACCGCGGCCGCGGCCGGTCCGCGTACGACCGTGATTGGCGCAACTACCACGCCAAGGTAAGCGCTGACGACATCCGCCACCTGTTGGCGGCGGCGAACGTGCACGAGGCCATATTGATCGGGACGTCATTCGGCGGCCTTCTCGCGATGGTCCTGGCCGTAATAGCGCCGACGGTGGTTGCCGGCGCCGTCCTCAACGACATCGGACCGCGGATCGAGAGGCGCGGAGTGGAAAAGCTGATTGATTATATGACGGACGAGCGCCCCATCGAGGACTGGGACGCCGCTGCCCGCCGTCTAAGCGAGACCTTTCCGAATTTCACCGCGTTCGATGACGCCGACTGGCGCCGCGCGGCCGAGGGAACGTACCGTGCGCGCACCGACGGCCGCCTGGTTTTCGACTGGGACCCGTCCCTCGTCAGGGCGCTTCGCGCCGGCACCCGTTTACCGGTCGATCTCTGGCCTTTGTTCCGGGCCTTGGGACAGGTGCCGATCTTGGCCATCCGCGGTTGCGAATCGAATTTTCTTTGCGAGGACGTGTTCGACCGCATGGCCGAAGAGGTTCCGTCGCTGGTGCGCGTGCATATTCCGGGGGTGGGCCACCCGCCGTCGCTTCACGAGCCCGAGGCGGCAGCCGCCCTCGATTCCTTTCTCGCGCAGTTTTGAGCGCCGCCATCAGGATCGTGGATGAAAGCTGGCGTTGCGGGAGCCGCCCCGTTGGGCGATCATGACGGCGGACACCTTCGAATTGGGCGGAGCTGAGATGACGACCGAAACGGCGGCACGCCTTCCCGAGCAAACGGACGTCAAGGCCGCGGCGGCGACCCTTGAAGGACACGCCATCACGACGGCGCTGGTCGAGTCCCAGTTTCTCAACGAACGCGCCGGCGCGCGCGTGCTGGTCAAGGCGGAATCCCTGCAACGCAGCGGATCGTTCAAGTACCGGGGCGCCTTCAACCGCCTCTCCCGCCTCGACGCGGCCGCACGACGCCGCGGCGTCGTGGCCTTTCCGCGCGGCAACCACGTCTTCGGCGTCGCCGCTGCCGCCCGGGATTTGGGCATCCCGGCGACGATCGTGATGGCGAACGACGATCCGTCTTGGAAAATCTCCGTCTGCCGGGCCTACCAAGCCGAGATGGTGCTTTTCGAGCGCAAGCACGAGGACTGGGCGGAGCTGAACCGCCGGCTTGAAGCGCTAGGCGTGCGCGTCGCTGACGAACGCGGAGCCACCATCATCCGCCCCCATGACGACGCCGAAGTGACCGCGGGGCATGGAACCGTGGGCCTCGATATCGTCGCCCAGGCGCGCGCGCTGGACGCGCACCTTGACGCGGTCCTGGTGCCGTGCGCCCGCGGTGGCTTGACCGCAGGCGTCGCGCTCGCGCTCTCGGCGGCAAGTCCCGATACCGAAATTTTCGCGGTCGAACCGGTCGGCTTCGACGACACCGCCCGTTCTCTCGCCGCCGGTGCGCTGTTGAGCAACGAAGACGGGGCCCAGTCCATCTGTGACGGGCTTCTCTCGCCTTCGCAGGGCGAGCTGAACTTCGCACTCAACCGGCGCCTCGTTACCGGCGGCCTGGTCGTCCCGGACAGCGAGACGCTCAAGGCAATGAAGGTGGCGTTTTCCGATCTCAAACTGGTCGCTGAGCCGAGCGGCGCCATCGGGCTTGGTGCGATCCTCAGCGGCATCTTCGATGCGCGCGGGAAGACGGTCTGCGTGATCTGCTCCGGCGGGAACGTGGATTCAGCGACCTTCCGGAGCGCGCTCGAGACCGGGCCGTGAGCGGCGCTTCCCACACCCCGGGGACCCCGTCCTTGGACGCCCCCGAGCCCCCGACGCTTGCCGACATCGGCAGGGCGGCGGGCAGTCTCGCGGACCGCGCGGTCTTTACCCCACTCGTTGAATCACCGCTCCTCAACGACCGCTTGGGCTGCCGCGTGCTTGCGAAGGCCGAGGTGCTTCAGCGCACCGGTTCGTTCAAGTTCCGCGGCGCCTTCAATCGGTTATCGAAGCTGAACGAGGACGAACGCCGCATGGGTGTCGTCGCCTATTCGTCGGGGAATCACGCCCAGGGCGTCGCCGCGGCGGCGCGCATCGTAGGCACGTCGGCGACCATCTTCATGCCGAAGGACGCGCCGGCGACGAAGGTCTTGAACACGCGACGCCATGGCGCGGAGGTGCGGTTCTACGACCGCGCGACCGAGAACCGCGAGGAAATGGCCGAAGCGTTGGCGCGTGAACGCGGGGGCGTCGTGGTCAGGCCGTACGAGGATCCGGACGTGATCGCCGGCCAGGGGACCGTGGGGCTCGAGATCGCCAGCCAAGCGCGGCGCATGGGTATCCACCTGGACGCGGTGCTGGTGCCTTGCGGCGGCGGCGGCCTCTCGGCCGGCACCGCGCTTGCGATCGCCGGGGCCAGTCCGGAGACCCGCGTCTACTCCGTGGAGCCGCAAGGGTTCGACGATATGGCGCGTTCGCTGGCCGCCGATGCGCGAAAGCGAAACGCGGGCGGCGGCCAATCGATGTGCGACGCCCTTCTCATGCCGGAACCGGGGGCGCTGACGTTCGCCGTGGCCAGGGGCCGGCTTGCGGGTGGACTGGCGGTCGGCGATGCGGCGACGCGACGGGCCATGGTCACGGCCTTCGCCGATCTGAATTTGGTGGTCGAGCCGAGTGGTGCTGTCGCGCTTGCTGCCGTGCTTGCCGAGGCGATCGAAACGTCGGGACGGACGCTCGTCGTCGTGCTCACCGGCGGCAACGTCGATCCCGAGACTTTCTCGGAAGTCCTGGCGTCCGAAGAATGGCCGCCCGCATGAAGCGAAGCCGTGCCCGCCGGGCGGGCCGTCAGCTTCCGGTCGCGGCCTGAGTCTTTTCGCCTTCGAGCTTGGAGGGGCCGCTCACGGCGTTCACGTTCCCGCCGCTTCCCAGGACGACGAAATTGATGCGTCCCTCGGCAGCGCCCTTCTTTTCTTCCCAACGCTTGCAGTGGCCTTCGAGAAAGGCGCCCTTCTCGATGGCCAGATCCTCGTGCAGGATGTCTCCGGTGACCCGGGCCGTCTTGGCGAGAGTGACCGAGCGCGCCTTGATCTGGCCGGTC
>JASMAE010000127.1 GCA_030754475.1 Rhodospirillales bacterium | reverse complement strand
AAGAACAAGGAGTGGGGTCACTACACCAACGAAGACCATTCGGAATACACGGTGAAGTTCAAAGGGGGGTGCGTGGCGACCCTGACGATCTCCAATCTGGCGATGAGTCCCCGGCCCCGGTGGCGGATTCTAGGAGAGCAGGGCGCGATTGAGGCAGGCGACGGCAAGTGGCTGGTGAAGAGCGTCGTCAACGGCCGTCAGATGACAGCCGAGGTGCCCTTCGCCGAGTCGAACTGGGACGCTTACTACAAGAACGTCTACCGCCATCTGCAGGGACGGGCGAAGCTGGTGATCACTCCTGAGTCTGGGGCGCGCGTCATCGGCGTTCTCGGCCCCAAGCTCGACTACGTCGTGCGAACCCGAATCCACGATGCGCGCAAGGCCGAGATCTGGATCCGCGACCAGTACCATAATCCGCACGAGACCTGGCATTCCATCGACGAAGTGCTCGACTGGTTCGATGAAAGCGGGATCGACTACCTCAACTGCGTTCCGCCGATCCTGGATACCGATGGCGAGACCGCGCCGAGCTACATCACCGCGACCGATCCCGGCGATCGATATCAGAGGCTGGTGACGCAGGTCTCGTGGCTCGGCACCATCGCCCGCGAAGGGGCGCTGTTCGACATGTTCGGCCGCAAGCGATCGGCCTGACCATGGCGCGACCCAGGACCCGATTGACTGGGGCGCTCGTGGCGACGCTCATCGGGCTGGTCCTGGCGGTCGCTCTTTGCGAGATCGCGCTTCGCATCGCCATGCCGCATTGGCGCGAATTCTATTCAGGCCGTTTCATGCAGGAAGCCTACGTTCCCGGATACGGGTTCGTCATGGGTGGTCGTCCCGGATTCGACGGCCAATTCGCCCAAAACAACGGCGATTTCCGCGTTCGATTGAAGCTCAACGCGATCGGCCTGCGCGAGAGCGAGCCACCCGAGGCGGCCGATGGGCGGATTTGGGTGGTCGGTGATTCCATGGCGTTCGGCTGGGGCGTCGAATACGATGAGACCTACGCCAAGGTGCTCGAACGCGCAATCTCGCGCCCGGTCTACAGCGTGACCAGCCCGGGCGCGGATATTTGCGGTTACCAGGCCATGATCGCCCGTATGCCGCCGAATGTTCGGCCCGATGCAGTGGTCGTTGGACTGATCCTGGAGAACGACGTCCGGAAATACGACTGTCCCCATGGCGGCGCGTCCGCGACACCGCCACGCGCGCTCAATGTCCGTGAAAGCTGGAGCTGGCCGCCGAGTCTCGTCCAGGTCAAATACACGCTCACGGAACACTCCGCACTTTATAATTTCTTCGCGGTCGTCGTGAAGCGGATCGGCGTGTTGAACGAGTTCCTGGTGGCGATCGGCGTTGTCGAGCGCGAGCATCGCGTGCGCAACCGGCCGGACGGGGCAGCCGTCGAGGCCCTCGTCCATAGCACTTCCGGTGAGCTCGCCGCGATCAGGAAACAATTGCCCGACGGAATTCCGTTCGCCGTGTTGATCGCGCCCGCGCGATTCGATATCCGTAGCGGAGACAAGGTCTTTCGGCGCATGAGGCTCGCGTTCGTCCGTGAGCTCGGCGTTCTCGGAATCGATGCGATTGATCCGTTCTCGGCATTCGCCAAGGCCGGTTTCCGGCCGACCCATTTTCCCCACGACGGCCATTGGTCGCCCTTGGGGCACCGTCTCGCCGGACAGGGGATCGCGGCCTGGATGAAGATGAGGTTGAACTGACATGTCCCGGATTTTCGGAATCGTGCCCGCGCGCATGGCATCGTCCCGCTTCCCGGGAAAGCCGCTCGCGCCAATTCGCGGCCGGCCAATGGTCGAGCACGTGTTCGAGCGGGCCCGCCGGTTCGACCGATGGGACGGGCTGTTTCTCGCCACTTGCGACCATGATATCGCGGCTTTCGGTGATGCGAAGGACTGGCCCACCATCATGACCGGCGACCACCATGTCCGCGCTCTCGATCGGGTGGCGGAGGCGGTCGGCCTTTGCGGCCACGACGTGACCGACGACGATGTCGTGGTCTGCGTGCAAGCGGACGAGCCCTTGCTGAGCCCCGATGAAATCGAGGCCGTGACGCGTCCGTTCGACCGGGACCCGACGGTCGACGGCACCGTCCTCGCCATGCACATCGTCGACGAGGCACAGTTTCTCAATCCCGATATCGTCAAGCTGGTTCACGACATGAAAGGTGACGTGCTGTACACGTCGCGAAGCCCGATCCCCCATTGCAAGGCGTTCTCGCCCGAGCTCGGGGCGCTTCGCATCGGGGGCATTTTCGGCTTCCGATGGCGCCTTCTCCGGGCCTTTTCCGAGTTGCCTGAATCGCCGCTGGAGATCGCCGAGGCTTGCGACTCCAACCGGTTGCTC
>JASMAE010000126.1 GCA_030754475.1 Rhodospirillales bacterium | reverse complement strand
GTCGGCCCAGATCTCGACCCGGGTGCGCTCGGGCCCGATGCCTGCGAAGCTGACGGCGGCAGCGATGTTGGTGGTATCGGGGAACGCGCGCGCGGCCTCGAGCGCGTTGCCTTCGAAGAGCTTGCGCGGTTCCGCGAGGCCGTCCAAGGAAATACCGCGTTCGGCGAGATAGGGCGCGCCCGCGAGCCCCGCGGGCGTCATGCGGGTGATCAGCGTCACGTTTCGCACGTCCTCCTGGGCGGCGGCGCGGAGTGCGTCGAGCCCCGCGACCGCGCCCGACGGGATGACGATGCGCGCACCCGTGCGCTCGGCCTCTTCTAACAACTCGGCGTGGGTGAAGAACGCGGCCGCGTTCAGGGTCAGGAAGATCCGCCCCTTTCGGATCGCGGGCCCCGCAATCGCGGCGAAGGCTTCGGGGATCGTCGCATCGACGACCGCGTCGGCGCGCGCCGCCAGCTCGGCGGCCGCCACCACGGGTACGGGGTTGCGTAAGCGCGCGAGACGCTCCCTCGCCTTTTCTTGATCGCGCGCACACACCGCGACGAGCGCGAGGCGGGCAATACCGCCGTCGAGATGCTCGGCGATCACGCTCCCGAGCGTTCCCAGCCCGGCGATCCCGACTTTCAGGACATTGTCGGGCACAGGACCGCCGCTCCCCACGAAGTTTACACGCCCGCCGAGGCGAGCGCGGCGTCGAGGGCGTCCCCCAAAAGCTCGACAATTTCGTCGATCTCGGTCTCGGTGACGATGAACGGCGGCGAGATGATCACGTGATCGCCGCGCTCGCCGTCGGCGGTGCCGGCGCCCGGATAGCAGATCAGGCCGCGGGCCAGGCTCTCGGCCTTGACGCGCGCATGGAGCGCGAGCGCAGGCTCGAACGGCTCCTTGGTGCCGCGGTCGCGGACCAGCTCGAGCGCCCAGAACAGTCCCCGGCCGCGGATGTCGCCAACGAACGGATGGTTCCCGAAGCGCGATTCGAGGCGTTGGCGAAGCACCTCGCCCTGGCGCCGCACGTTGGCGAGCAGATCGCGCCCCGCGATCGCGCGCTGTACGGCAAGCGCCGCCGCGCAGGCCACCGGATGCGCCATATAGGTGAACCCATGCTTGACGATGCCGCTTCCTTCCGCGATGCCGCCCTTGACCCGCTCCGAGATCAGCACCGCGCCCGCCGGCTGGAAGCCGGCCGCGAGCCCCTTGCCCACCACGATCATGTCGGCGGAGATGCCTTCCGCCTCGCACGCGTGCAAGGTTCCCGTGCGTCCCATCCCGCACATGATCTCGTCCAGGATCAGGAGCACGCCATACTTCTCACAGACCGCGCGGACGTGCGCGAAGTAGCCCTCCACCGGCGGCACCGTACCCAGCGCCGCGCCGACCACGGTCTCGGCGACGAAGGCGCAGACGGTCTCGGGTCCGAGCTCGAGAAGCTTTTGCTCCAGCTCGTCGGCGAGCCGGCGCCCATAGTCGGCCATGGATTCACCCGCCTCGAGGCCGCGATAGGCGTAGCACGGCGAGACGTGTTCGCATTCGATCAACAGGGGCGCGTAAGTGGCCCGGCGCTGGGCGTGGCCGCCGACCGAAAGCGCCGCCAGCGTGCTGCCGTGGAAGCTCTGCCTTCTGGCGATGAACCGCCGCCGCTCGGGCTCGCCGATCTCGACGAAGTACTGGCGCGCGAACTTGAGCGCCGATTCAATCGCCTCGGATCCGCCGCACACGATCCACGCCGCCGCGATGCCGTCGGGCGCGCCCTCGACCAGGACGTCGGCCAGCGTCTCGGCCGCCTCGGTGGTGAAGAACTGGTTGGTGACATAGGCGAGCTTTCCCAGCTGCTCGGCCATCGCGCTCTCGATTTCCGCGTCCCCGTGGCCGAGGCAGGCAACGGCGGGACCCGAGGTGGCGTCGATATAGCGCTTGCCGGTCTTGTCATAGAGGTAGATGCCCTCGCCCCGGACGGCCGTGGGAACGTGAGCCGCGATATCGCGTTGCAGAAGGTGGGTCATCCGCTCCTCCAAGCCCTGACGCCGCCGCCCTCGTGTCGCGGCACGCGCGCGCCAATAGAACAGCAAGCGGGGGGCCGAGTCGACCCCGGGCCGGCGGCGCACCGCGGTTGTCCAGTTGCGCTATAGTGGGAACGCAGGGGCACATCAGATGAACGATTCCAAGACCAATTCCGCGGGCCCGTCGCTGATTGGGCCCGATCCCTGCGATCCCCGGCTCACCCGCAGGATCGAGGGCGTCGATCAGGACGGTGCGGCGGTGACCGCGACGGTCGTCATGGAACGGCCGATGACGCTGTTCCTCAACGGCCGCGAGATCGTGACCATGATGACGGTTGGCGACTATCCCGAATACCTCGCCGTAGGGTATCTCGTAAACCAGAACATGCTCGGCGCCGGCGACGAGATCATGGGCGTCGACGTGGACGACGAGACCGAGACCGTGGTCGTGCGCACCGCCCAAGAGACCGACTTCGAAGACAAGCTCGCGAAGAAGACGTTGACGTCGGGCTGCGCCCAGGGAACCGTCTTCGGCGACGTGATGGAGGGCTTCGAGGCCGCGCGGCTTCCCGCGGACGCACCTCTTCGCACCTCGTGGCTCTATACGCTCACCAAGGTGATCAACACGACGCCGAGCCTCTATCTCGCGGCGGGCGCCATCCACGGATGCGTGCTGTGCCAAGACGACCGCGCGCTCGTCTACTTCGAAGACGTGGGCCGCCACAACGCCGTCGACAAGATCGCCGGCTACATGTTCCTCGAAGGGCTGAAAGCCGACGACAAGATCCTTTACACCACCGGCCGGCTCACCAGCGAGATGGTGATCAAGACGGTGAGCATGGGAATTCCGATCCTGATCTCGCGCTCGGGCTTCACGGCCTGGGGCGTCGAACTCGCGCGTAGCGCAAATCTGACGCTCGTCGGCCGCGCCCGGGGCAAGCGGTTCGTGGCGCTGGCCGGCGAGGCCCGTATCCTTTTCGACGGCGACCCGGACGCGGTGGCGGACGAGCCACGGCACTTGCAGCGCAAATCGGCCCGGCCATGAGCGAAGCGCCCCGGGCGCGGCCCGCGCAGGTGTGCGGCGTCCTTCTCGCCGGCGGGCTGGCGCGACGCTTCGGCGGCGGCGACAAGTGCCTGCGAGCGCTCGGCGGCCGCGCGCTGCTTGCCCACGTGATCGAGCGCGCCCAGGGCCAGGTCGCGGCCCTGATCCTCAATGCCAACGGCGACGCGGAGCGGTTCGCGCGCTTCCCTCTCGCGGTCGTTCCCGACGTTATCGGCGGCTACGCCGGCCCGCTCGCGGGCGTGCTGACGGGCCTCGAATGGGCAAGGAAACACGTCCCCGACGCCCCTTGGGTGGCATCGTTCGCGACCGACGCGCCGTTCCTGCCCCGCGATCTGGTGGCACGCCTCATCGCCGCAGTCACAGAGAACGGGGCCGAGATCGCCTTTGCCGCGTCCGCCGGCCGGACGCACCCGGTCTTCGCCGTGTGGCCGGTGCGGCTCGCGGACGCGCTCAGGGCCACGATCGCCGACGAGGGGCTGCGAAAAATCGATCTTTGGACGGCGCGCTTTCGAACCGCGAGAGTTGAATTCGCGAGCGTTCCCGTCGATCCCTTCTTCAACATCAACACGCCCGACGACTTGGCGGAAGCCGAGCGATTGGCCCACAGCGTGGAAGGGTCCTTGATCGGGATCTCGTGACGATTCGCGAGGCCGCGCCGGCGGCAGCCCGCGTATCCCACCGCCCGCGCCCGCCCCCATGACACTTGGCGACGCAGGGCCTATGCTGGCCGACGTCAGGCGCCCACGCGAAGGAGTTGCCATGTCCGGCGAAAACGGCGAAGGCCAGGAAGCGCGTTCCGATCCGTCGGCGGATTTCCTGAAACATTTGGAGGAAGCCGGGTTCTTCAAACAGATCGCGGTGCTCGAGGCAAACCTCAAGACCATCGCGGACGACCTGAAGACCCTCGGCCAAGCGACAATCGAAAGGACGTCGGAGACCGAGACCCTGGTCGCCCACGTGCTCGCCATCGAGGCGATCCTGAAAGCGATGATTCAGGCCGCGCCGATCGACTTCGAGGCGGTCCGGGACGTGATCGGGCAAACGACCGCCGCAGCCACGGGCGGTACCGACGGCAATCCCAAGGTCGCGGCAATCGCCGAGACCATCGTCAAGCCGGCCGGGGGCGGCGAGAGTTCCGCCTAGACCAGATCGTGGTCGGTCCGCGTCGCTTAACAACGATCCGCCGATCCATTGAATCTGGTCGATCTAACCGAAATCCGCTCTAGCGCTTTATCCGTTTGGTCGGTGCGATTCCACGTGAGTGGATAACGCTCTCGGGTCGGGAACGGGCCGCTTCAGGCCTCGACTTTGTCCACACGCACCGCGCAGTACTTGAACTCGGGGATCTTGCCGAAGGGATCGAGCTTCGGGTTGGTGAGGACGTTGGCCGCGGCTTCCGAGAAGCAAAACGGGATGAACACCATTCCCGGCGGCACATCGCGATCGGCGCGCGCGCGAATCTCGATCTCGCCACGGCGGCTCGCGACCCGAACGCGGCCGCCCGCCTCGACGCCGAGCGCGTCGAGCGCCTTGGGATGCAGGCAGCAGACCGGTTCGGGCTCGAGCCGGTCGAGGATATCGGCGCGGCGCGAGATCGCGCCCGTGTGCCAGTGCTCGAGCATGCGCCCGGTGGTGAGAACGATCGGGAAGCTCTCGTCGGGAATCTCGTCCGGCGGAAGCAAATCGGCGGGCACGAAGCGGCCGATTCCGTTCTCCGTCGGGAAACCGTCGCCGAAGAGGATGGTGCGCCCCGGCTCGTCCTCGGCATCGCACGGATAGGTCACCCAGCCCTCGCGTTCGAGCCGTTCCCAGGTGATGCCCTTGATCGAGGGCATGACCTCGCGCATCTCCGCGTAGACGTCGCGGGGGTGCCGATAATCCCATTTGAGACCCAGGCGCCGCGCGATCTCCTGGATGATCCAGAGGTCCTGGCGCGCCTCGCCCGGCGGCTCGAACACTTGGTGCGCCAACTGCACCTCGCGGTTGGTGTTGGTGAAGGTCCCGGTTTTCTCGACGAATGCGCTCGCCGGCAGCACCACGTCGGCGTGGAACGCGGTCTCGGTCAGGAATATCTCTTGGACAACCAAGTGACCGAGGGCCGCGAGCGCTTCGCGAACGTGCCGGGTGTCGGGGTCCGACATGGCCGGGTTCTCGCCCATGATGTACATGCCCTTGATTCCGCCTTCGAGGATGGCGTTCATGATTTCGACCACCGTCAACCCGCGCTTGGGGTCGAGCTCGGCGCCCCAGAAGTCCTCGAACATCTTCCTCGCGTCCTCGCTCTCGACCGGGCGGTAGTCCGGATACACCATCGGGATCAAACCCACGTCGGAGGCGCCCTGGACGTTGTTCTGGCCGCGCAGCGGGTGAAGGCCGGTACCGGGCCTGCCCACCTGGCCGGTCATCATCGCGAGCGCGATCAGGCACCGCGCGTTGTCGGTGCCGTGGACGTGCTGGGCGATCCCCATGCCCCAAAAGATGAGGGCGCGCGCGGCGCGCGCATAGATACGGGCCACGGCGCGGATTGTTTCGGCGTCGATACCGGTAATCTTGGCCATTCTCTCGGGCGGGAAATCCTTGAGACGCCTTTCGAGTTCGGGGAAGTTTTCGGTGAAACGCTGGACGTAACCGGTGTTGACCAGGTCCTCTTCGACGATCACGTGCATGATGGCGTTCAGCAGCGCGACATCGGTACCGGGCTTGAACTGCAAATGGAAATCGGCGTGGCGCGAAAGACCATGGGTCCGGGGATCGATAACGATCAGTGTCGCGCCACGACGACACGCATTCTTGATGAAGGTGGCGGCGACGGGGTGGTTCTCGGTCGGTCGCGCGCCGATAACGACGATCACGTCCGCGTCCATGGCCGCGTTGAAGGGCGCGGTGACGGCGGCCGAGCCGATCCCCTCCATGAGCGCCGCAACGGATGAGGCGTGGCACAGCCGCGTGCAGTGATCGATGTTGTTGGACCCGAAGCCGATGCGCACCAGCTTCTGCACCAGATAGGCTTCTTCGTTCGAGCCCTTGGCCGAGCCGAAACCGGCGAGCGCGCGGGGGCCGTCGCGTTCGCGAATCCGCACGAAACCCGCCGCCGCGGCATCCAGCGCTTCGTCCCAGCGCGCCTCGCGGAAGTGCGTGAACGGGTTGGCGGGATCCAGGCTCGCGCTCGCGTCCTTGGGCACGTCCGCCTTGCGGATCAAGGGCACCGTCAGGCGATGGGGATGGTGGGCGTAATCGACGCCGAACCGGCCCTTGACGCACAGCCGGTTGTGATTGGCAGGCCCGTCGCGTCCGTCGACGTAATAAACGCGTTCGTCGCGGACATGATAGTCGAGCTGGCACCCGACCCCGCAATAGGGACAGAGCGAGCCCACGGTGCGGTCCGCGGGGCCCTTATGACGGCCGGCCTCGTCGAGGACGGATGCCGGCATCAACGCGCCGGTGGGACAGGCCTGGACGCATTCGCCGCAGGCGACGCAGATGCTATCGCCCATGGGGTCGCCGAAATCGAAGACGATCTCGGAATGGGCCGCGCGCGCTGCCATGCCGATGACGTCGTTCACCTGCACCTCGCGGCACGCGCGGACACACAAACCGCAGTGGATGCAGGCATCCAGGTTGACGGCCATGGCGGGGTGCGAGTTGTCGGCCGCCGCCGCTGGGCGGGACGGGAACCGGCCGGGAACAATTCCCGCCTTGTCGACCCAGCGCCAGAACAACGAACCGGGATCATGGGCGCGTTCGCGGGCGGGCTGGTCGCACACCAGCAACTCGAGCACCATGTCGCGCGCCTTGAGAGCGCGGTCGGTTCCGGTTTCCACCCGCATACCGTCGGTCGGCGCGCGGATGCACGATGCGACGAGCGCACGCTCGCCCTCGACCTCGACCACGCACGCCCTGCAGTTGCCGTCGGCGCGATAGCCCGGGGCGTCGCGGTGGCAGAGATGCGGGATGACGTTTCCGAGGCGCTTCGCCACCTGCCAGATGGTCTCGCCCGGCCGTGCTTCGACTTCCGAACCGTCGAGAAGGAATCGGATGCTCGCGGTCATCGGCCGTCTCCGGAAGGCACACCCTCGATCTCGTCGGCGAAGAACCGGAACGCCGAGCGGACCGGGTTCGGCGCCGCCTGTCCCAAGCCGCAGATGGAGGCGTCGCGCATGGCCGCGCTCAACTCCTCGAGCAACCCCTCGTCCCACCGCGGCCGATCGAGGAGCTGGACCATTTTCTCGGTTCCCAATCGGCAGGGCGTGCACTGCCCGCAGCTTTCGTGGGCGAAGAATCGAAGCAGGTTCAGGACGACCGATCGGATGGAGTCGGACTCAGAGATCACCACCAGCGCCGACGAGCCGATGAAGCAGCCGTACGAATCCAGCTTATCGAAATCGAGCGGCAGGTCCGCGAGATGCGCCGGCAGGATGCCGCCGGACGCGCCGCCGGGGAGATACGCCTTCAACGCGTGCCCCGCCGCCATGCCGCCCGCATGATCCTCGATCAGTTGCCGCGCCGTTACGCCCAGGGGAACGCGCTTGACGCCGGGCGCCCGCACCCGGCCCGAGACCGAATAGAGATGCGGCCGGCCCTCGGACAGGTACCACTCGGCGCCGCGTTCGAGGATCTCGCGCAGCCAGTACAGCGTCTCGACGTTGTTGATGAGCGTCGGGCGTCCGAACAGGCCCCGCTGGGCCGGATACGGCGGGCGGTTGCGGGGCAGGCCCCGCTTGCCCTCGATGCTCTCCAGCATCGCCGATTCCTCGCCGCAGACATAGGACCCGGCGCCGCGGCGCAGATGGAACCGGGTCTTCGTGGCCAAGCCCTCCGAATCGAGCCGCGCGATCTCGACCGCGAGGGTCTCGTGCAGCCCCGGATATTCGTCGCGCAGGTAAATGTAGATCTCGTCGGCCTCGATGACCCAGGCCGCGATCAGCGCCCCTTCAAGGACCCGGTGCGGATCGGTCTCCAAACAGAAGCGGTCCTTGAACGTTCCCGGCTCTCCCTCGTCGGCGTTGACGGCGAGCAAGCGTGGTTTCGGCGCATCGAGAAGGAACCGCCACTTGCGGGCTACGGGGAAGCCGGCGCCGCCGAGCCCCCTAAGATCGGCCCTCTCAAGGGTCTGCAACACGTCGTCGCGCGAACGCCCGCCGTCGCGCAGCGCCTCGAGGATCCGGTAGCCGCCCTCGGCGACGTAGGCGCCGAAGTCCTTGTGGGCCGTGAATGCGGGCGCGAACGCACCCGCC
>JASMAE010000125.1 GCA_030754475.1 Rhodospirillales bacterium | reverse complement strand
GGCTTCGAGCACGAAGTACGAAAGTTCTGCCGAATAGACGTCGGGCTGGGGCATTCCCGCCAGTTCCAGGACGCCCTCGATGCCGTTTTCGCTGCGCGAACATGCGCCGGCGCATTCCGCCGAAAAGCAGGGATGGCCCTCGATCCCGCGCCCCAAGAGGCGCCGGAGCTTTTCCTTGGCGGTAATCGCGGCGACGCGGGCGCCGGCGCCGGCGAACGCCGCGAGCAGAGTGTCGGAGCGCATGAGCGTGGGATCGGTCATCGAAACCGCGGCGCCCGATTCGGGATCGAGAAAGAAGTTGCCCGAGATGCCGTGCACGGCGGCCGGGCTTCCGGTGACGATGGAGACGTTGTTGGGGTTCGTGAATGTCGGCACCACCGCCTCGGCGACGGCGGAAAAGCCGCGCTCGGTGAAGCGGGCCATGTTCGCCAGCGCGCCGCGGCGGAACCCGTCCTCGAGATAGGCCGGGTCGCAGCCGTCGATACAGACGACGACCACCGGGCGTCGCGGCCACCGGTAGCCGCGGCCGTTCAGCTCGATCGCAAAGGTGTCGCCCGAGGGGGCCACCATGATCCGGCTCGCGTGGTCAATCGGGGACGATAGCCGCGCCCCGTCCGCCGTCTGAAATGCGGCGTGGCGCCCGCGGAGCGGGGTTCCGATGCGCCCGCATCGTCCGTTCCGCCGACCGCCGTCACCGCGCGGCGAACGATTCCGCCAGCAGCCGGGCGGGCGCCCGGAACCGGCCGACGACGTCGCTGAGACGCTCGCGCTCGGTCGTGACCTCGGCCTCCGCACCCGCGACCAGGACCGTGGCGGGACGAAGTTGGGCGTTGAAATTGGCGGCCCGCGATTCCGAGTACGCGCCGGTATCGATCAGCGCGATCAAATCGCCGCGCACGAGCTTCGGTATCTCGCGGGCTTCACCGAGCAGGTCGATGGTGCAGAGCGGGCCGACGATGTCGGCGATCTGCGCGGGTGGAGCCTCGGCCTTGTTCGCCGAAAGGATGTGAAAGTACCAATTCGCTGCGGCGGCCGGAATGTGGTTGGTGCTGAGATCCACGTTCACCCACTTCTTGTCGTACTCGGGCCACTCCTTGAGCGCGCCGACGCGCCCGACGGCGACCCCGCAATTGCCCGCGATGGAGCGGCCGGGCTCGATCTTGAGGCCGGGAAGCGTCAGCCCGCGTGCTTCGCATTCGGCGCTGACGGCGCCGCAGACCGCTTCCGCGTATTCCTCGAACGGCGGCGTCGACTCGTCGTCGGCGCCGCCGGGCCCGCACTTCTCGGGGCGGCCGAACGTCCAGCCGCCGCCGAGGTCCAGATAGCGCGGGCTCCAGCCGGTGGCGTCACGCAACAAAGCCGCCCACTGCACCATCTCGCGCGCCATGACCGCGAAATCGTCGGCGTCGTTGTCCATCCGGCTCAGGTGATAGCTGAGCTCGATCAGGTGCAGGTGTGGCATCTTCTGGATGCGTTTGACCAACTCCACGGTCTGCGAGAACGGCATACCCCACTTGTGGTTGCGGCCCTGCTCGGCGAGGCTGCCGGGGCCGTGGAGCTCGGCTCCGAAGCGGTTCTCCAGCGGCTTGAGCTCGAGCTTGGTACGAATGCCCACGTCGACTTCGCGTTTCAGCCTGTTGGCGGTCTCGTCGATCAGGTCGAGCTCGTCCATGGCGTCGATGTTGATGCAGACCCCGTTGAGGACCGCCATCTCGATCTCGGCCGGTTCCTTGTTGGAGCCGTTGAGGACAAGCTTCTTGGCGTTGGTGCCGGTCAGCAGGGCCAGGTACATTTCCTGCAAGCCGAAAGCGTCGCCGCCCGCGCCTTCCTGATTGAGGATGTGGCGGACGGCGAGCGCGTTGTTGCTCTTGTTCGCAAACAGGATGTCGACGCTTTCCGCGTAGCGCGAGGCGAAGGCGTCGCGGAACCGGCGGTAGTTGTGGCGGAGCTGGCCTTCGCTGATCACGTAGAGCGGCGTGCCGTAGGCGTCGGCCAGCGCGACTACGTCGCAACCTTCGACCCACAGGTGGCCGTTGTCG
>JASMAE010000124.1 GCA_030754475.1 Rhodospirillales bacterium | reverse complement strand
TACAGACCGCCGGCCCCAGAAACCATCTTGCCAAACGTTGATGGGCCAACCTACGCTGTTGATGGGCTACGGTTGGCCCATCAACTTAACCCGCGCCAAACTCTAACTTAAGCGCTGGACCACTAATCGGGGGCAGGCCAGGCGTGCCCGCGGATCGCGAACCGCCGGCCAGGACCCGAGGCGCCGCGCGCCCACTTCCCCGGCCACCCCGCTCGGCTAGATCAGATCGTGATCGCGCGGAATCGTCCACCGCGATCCGCCGATCACGTGAATCTTGTCTATCTTATTGAAATAGAGCGCATTCACGCGCCCGATTGGATCCGCATCATGGTTCCAATCGAGCGCAATCCGCTCTAGATTGCCCCTCGCCGCCCCCGCCGGTGGTTTGTACCCCGGACATGGAGACGTCCCTTGCTCGAGCTTTACACGTGGACCACCAACAACGGACGCAAGCCCATCGTCTGCCTTGAGGAGATGGGGCTCGACTACGACCTCCACTGGCTCGACATCTGGAAGGGCGAGACCCGGACGCCCGAGTACGTGAAGATCCACCCCGTCGGCATGATTCCGGCATTGGTGGACAGCGACGGCCCCGGCGGCGAGAGCGTGACGGTCTGGGAATCCATCGTGATTCTGATCTACCTCGCCGAGAAGACCGGAATGTTTCTGCCGACGGACGCCAAGCGTCGGATCGAGGTGCTGGAGTGGACGCTGTTCCACGGGGCCAGCGCGGCCCCGATCTTCGATCAATTCATCCATTTTGCGCGCGACGAGACGGGCGAGACGCCGGACGCCATCATCGACATGGTGAACAAGAAGTCGCAACGCCGTCTCGCCGTCTATGACCGGTGCCTCGCGGAGCGCGATTACCTTTGCGGTGCGTTTTCCATCGCCGACATGGCCAACTACCCGCTGATGGTGGTGGTCAACCGCCTCGGCATGCGCTTCGAGGGTTATCCGAACCTGATCGCCTGGTTCGAACGCATGGGCGCGCGCCCCGGCGTCGCGCGCGGTATGACGATCGCGCCTGAGGGCGAGGAAGCGGTGCCCACCGCCCGGGGCCGCGGCTCGCCCACTATCTGGCCCGTGGGCTAGCGCTTTTTCCATCTAGTCGACTCTAGCCCGCGGCTCTTCATCCGCCAGATCAGGACCTCGATCCGATCCTGGCCGAAGAAGGGCTCGCCCTCGAACACCATGGTGGGCACGCCCCAATGTCCGGCGGCGGCAAGGGCGGTCGCGTTCTCTTCCGCCGCCGCGTCCAGGCCGCCGGCATTCGCGGCCACCGCTTCCTCCATCGAAGCGGCGTCGAGACCCGCACGCACCATCGCTTCGGCGAGGTAAGTCCCCGTATCCCAGCCGTCGACGCGGCCCGAAAAGATGATGCCGGAGACTTCGTCAGCAAAGGCCAGACCCTGACCACGATGCTCGGCCTCGATCGCCAGCCGCGTCACGCGGCGGATGTTTGGCTGTTCGGCCGCCACCCGGAAGGGGTCGCGCTGCATGACGATAGGATCGGGTCGCGGCCAGGCGAAGGGAATGCCGTGGAATTCCGCGAGGCGGGGCGCGTCGCGGACGATGTAGGGCGAGAACGCGACATCGGCGCCGACGCCGCCGTCCCCGCGTCCCAACCGGATATTTCGCTCCACCAGCTCGGGCCTGCGGATCGCCAGCGGATAGACGGCGCGCAAACGCACCTCCACATCATGATCGGCGGCGAGCCGGACCATGCGCGCAACCGCCAGGTACGAGTACGGGCTGCGAAACGAGTAGTAGAAATCGACGGCAAGCGTTATCGCCGCCCCGCTCATCGGAGGTCGCGCACGGGATGGTGGGGCCGCTTTTCGCGCAGCGTCACAAATTCCTCCGCCGCGCTCGGGTGCACGCCGACGGTCGCATCGAACTGCGCCTTGGTTGCGCCGCATGTCATGGCGATGGCGAGGCCCTGGATGATCTCGGGCGCGTCCATTCCGAGCATGTGGCATCCCACGACGCGATCCGAGTCACCGTGAACGACGAGCTTGACGACCGTCGATTCGTCGCGCTTCGAAAGGGTGTGCTTCAGCGGCCGAAACCGTGACATGTAGACGTCGACCTCGGCATGGCGGGCGCGGGCTTCATCCTCGGTGAGACCGACCGACGCCAAGGGCGGCTGGCTGAAGACGGCCGTCGGTATGTCGCCGTAGTGCATCGATCGCGGGTTGTCGTTGAAGACGGTTTCGGCGAACGCCGCGCCCTCGGCGATTGCGACCGGGGTCAGCATGACTCGGTTGGTCACGTCGCCGATGGCGAAGATGCTGGGAACCGATGTCCGCGAGTACTTGTCGACCACGACCCCGCCCGATTCGCCGACGTCGACGCTGAGTGCTTCGAGACCGAGGCCTTCGATCCGGGGCGTGCGCCCGGTCGCGTACATGACCAGGTCCGTCTCAAGCACCTCTCCGTGGGCGAGACGCAGACTCAAGGCCCCGTTCTCACTTTCGATTCCGCGCACTACGCACTCGCTTCGGATGGTGATGCCGCGCTTCGCCATCTCGTCGGCAAGCGCGAGGCGCACGTCCTGATCGAAGCCGCGCAGGATGGTGTCGGCGCGCACGATCTCGGTGACCTCGGCGCCGACGCCGTTGAAGATGCCCGCAAACTCGACGCCGATGTAGCCGCCGCCGACGATCACGACGCGCTTGGGCAACGTCTCCATCTCGAATGCCTCGTCCGACGTGATCACGTATTCGCGGCCGGGGATGTCGGGGGTCGCGGGCCGGGCGCCCGCGGCAATCAAGATGGTCTCGGCCGTGAGCGTTCGCCCGCCTGCCTCGATGGTGTGGGGGTCCACGACGCGGGCGCGCTCTTCGATGATCTCGACACCGTTTTCCCGCAAGATACGGATGTAGACGCCATTCAGGCGGTCGATCTCGTGGTTTTTGGCCTCCACCAGCCGGCCCCAGTCGAATTCGGCCGCCGGCGTCGTCCAGCCGTATCCCGCCGAATCGGCGAACTCGTCGGCGAAATGGGCGCCGTAGGCGAAAAGCTTTTTCGGTATGCAGCCGCGAATGACGCAGGTGCCGCCGACCCGGTTGTCCTCGCAGATCGCGACCCGGGCGCCGAACTCGGCCGACATGCGCGACGCGCGAACGCCGCCCGAGCCGGCGCCGATAGTCAGGAGGTCGTAGTCGAACTTCGCCATGGCCGGGCTATCGCATTCTTCGTTTAAGAGGAATTAGCTCACACACCAATCCGGCCGCCCCAATCTTGCGATGCCGCGGGTGACCGGAAGGACGTGTGAGCCAGTTCGATTCCACAGAAGCGAACACAGAATCGGACAATGACAAAGGGTCCGCATGGTTGGCGCCGGTAGCCGACAGTTCCCTGGGCGGCTACCGATCGACGCCGCCCATGCAGAGGTACTTGATCTCGACGAAGTCGTCGATCCCGTACTTGGAACCTTCGCGGCCGGTGCCGGATTCCTTCCAACCGCCGAACGGCGCCACCTCGGTCGAGAAGATGCCGGTGTTCACGCTGACAATGCCGTACTCCAGCGCCTCCGAGACCCGCCAGATGCGGCCCATGTCGCGGGCGTAAAAGTACGACGCGAGCCCAAAGGGCGTATCGTTGGCGATCCGGATCGCCTCATCCTCGGTCTTGAAGCGCAGAACCGGCGCGACAGGGCCGAAGATCTCTTCGCGGGCCACGTCCATGTCGTCGGTGACGTCGGCGAGCACGGTCGGCTCGTAAAAGTTGCCGCCGAGCGCGTGGCGCTTTCCGCCGACGACGACGCGCGCGCCCTGTTCGAGGGCGTCGGCGACCAGCCGCTCGACCTTCTCGATCCCTTCGGCGTTGATCAACGGCCCCTGGTCGGTTTCACCCGCGAGGCCGGGACCGACGCGCAGCCCCGAGGCCGCCTGGCCCAGCCTTCCGACGAAGTCGTCGTAAACCGTATCCTGCGCATAGATGCGGTTCGCGCAAACGCAGGTCTGACCGGTGTTGCGGAACTTGGACGCGATCGCGCCGTCGACGGCGGCATCCAACTCGGCGTCGTCGAAGACCGTGAACGGCGCGTTGCCGCCGAGTTCGAGCGACACCTTCTTTACCGTGCCGGCGCACTGGGCCATCAGCTCCTTGCCGACTTCGGTGGAGCCGGTGAAGGTCAGTTTTCGCACCTTCGGGTTCGAAGTGAGCTCGCCGCCGACGTCGCCCGAGGGGCCGGTGATCACGTTGAAAACGCCGGCCGGAAAGCCGGCCCGCTCGGCGAGTTCGCCCAGCGCGAGCGCGGAATAGGGCGTGGCGCTCGCCGGCCTGGCCACCACCGTGCACCCGGCCGCGAGCGCGGGCCCGCATTTGCGCGTGATCATGGCGTTGGGAAAGTTCCACGGCGTGATCGCGGCGACCACGCCCACGGGCTGCTTGAGCACGATGATCCGGCGGTCGTTCGCCGGCGTCGGAATGGTGTCGCCGTAGATACGCTTGCCCTCTTCGGCGTACCACTCGATGAACGAGGCGCCGTAGGCCACCTCGCCGCGGGATTCAGCCATCGGCTTGCCCTGCTCGGCGGTCATCACGATGCCCAGGTCGTCGACGTTCTCCATCATCAGTTCGAACCAGCGGCGCAGGACTGCGCTCCGTTCCTTGGCCGGTCTCTGGCTCCACTCCGGGAAAGCCCGGTCGGCGGCCTCGATGGCGCGCCTGGTCTCGGCGACGCCCATCGCCGGAACCGTGCCGAGCACCGAGCCGTCGGCGGGGTTGTCAACCTCAAAGGTCTTGCCGGAATCAGCGTCGTGCCAAGCACCGTCGATGTAGCACTGCTGGCGGAAGAGGCTTTGATCCTTGATTTGCATGGTGTCCTCGGATTTTCATTGGAACCGGGCCGGGCGCCTAGACCCGTCGGCGGGTGCGCCCGGCCCTTTGGTTCGGGTTGAGTCCGCTACGCGCGACGCGCCGATATCTTAACGGTCAACGCCGCCGACGCAGAGGTACTTGATCTCGACGAACTCGTCGATTCCGTACTTCGAGCCCTCGCGGCCGATGCCGGATTCCTTCCAGCCGCCGAAGGGGGCCACTTCGCTGGCCGAGACGCCTACGTTGATCCCGACGACGCCCGATTCCAGTCCTTCGGCGACCCGCCAGACGCGCCCCATGTCGCGGGCGTAGAAGTAGGCCGCCAGGCCGTATTCGGTGTCGTTGGCCAAGCGGATCGCCTCCTCCTCGTCCTTGAACCGGATGACCGGCGCCACGGGTCCGAAGATCTCCTCGCGCGCCACATCCATGTCCATAGTGACGTCGGCCAGCAGCGTCGGCTCGTAGAAGGTGCCCCCCCGCTCGTGGCGTTTGCCGCCGATGACGATGCGCGCGCCACTTTTGACCGCGTCCTCGACCAGGCGCTCGACCTTTTCGACGCCGTCCGCGTTGATCAGCGGACCCTGGTTGTTCTCGCGATCGAGCCCCGGCCCTACCTTGAGCGCGGACGCGGCCTGGGCGAAGCGGGAGAGGAAGTCGTCGTAGACGGAATCTTGCGCAAACACGCGGTTGGCGCAAACGCAGGTCTGGCCCGAATTGCGGAACTTGGACGCGATGAGGCCGTCCACCGCTTGGTCGAGATCGGCATCGTCAAAGACGAGGAACGGCGCGTTGCCGCCAAGCTCGAGCGACATCTTCTTTACCGTATCGGCGCATTGGCGCATCAGCACCTTGCCGATCTCGGTGGAGCCCGTGAACGAAAGCTTGCGCACGGTCGCATTCGAGGTGAGCTCGCCGCCCACTTCGGACGCCGCGCCGGTGATCACGTTGATGACCCCTTTCGGGATTCCGGCGCGGTCGGCGAGCTCGGCCAGCGCAAGCGCCGAATAAGGGGTCATGCTCGCGGGCTTGATAACGACCGTACAGCCGGCCGCCAAGGCGGGAGAGCACTTGCGCATGATCATGCCGTGGGGAAAGTTCCAAGGCGTGATCGCCGCGACGACGCCGATCGGCTGCTTGATGACGACGATGCGCCGGTCGTTCGCGGGCGTCGGGATCGTATCGCCGTAAATGCGCTTACCTTCCTCGAGGAACCATTCGAGCATGCCGCAGCCCATTCCGATTTCCCCGGTGGACTCGGCCAAGGGCTTGCCTTGCTCGACGGTGAGAAGAGTCGCCAAATCCTCGGTGTGCTCGCGGATCAGATCAAGCCAGGCCCTGAGCACGCTCGCGCGTTCCTTCGCAGGCTTGCGGCTCCATTCACGAAAAGCGGCCTCGGCGGCGTTGATCGCGTTGCCGGTTTCTTCCGCCGTCAGCTCCGGCACGGTTCCCAGAATCGAGCCGTCGGCGGGGTTGTTGACCTCGAACGACCGGCCGGTCGTGGACCCCGTCCAGGCGCCGTCGATGTAGCACTGTTGGCGAAAAAGCTTCGCATCCCTGAGATTGAGATTCATCATTCCCTCTTATTCTGACGGGCGTTATTGGGGCGGTTCGGTTATGGATTATAGTGATGCGAAGCAAACCTGTTAATCGTCTCGGCGGCGCCCGTCGCCGGCGCGCCCGCGCAGGCGCACCGCGCCAGTCCAAGCCGGGCGCGGCGCCGAGATTGCGCACATTCCTGATCCCCATCGCGGTCGTCATCGCGGCCGTCGTCGCCGGCTGGGCGCTGTTGCGCGATGCATCGCCGATGCTGGGCGCCGACGCCGGTGACGCGGCGCTCGTCGCGCTGGGGGCGGAAACCTACGCCGCGCACTGCGCGCTGTGCCACGGCGTCAACCTCGAAGGCGAGGCCGGGTGGCGGTGGCAGAAGGCGGACGGGACGTTTCCCGCGCCCCCGCACGACGCCAACGGGCACACTTGGCATCATCCGGACGATTATCTCTTCGAATACACGCGCCGGGGCGGCGCGGCGCTGGCGCCCGCCGGTTTCCGCAGCAACATGCCGTCGTTCGCGGACGCGTTGAGCGACGCCGAGATCTGGGCCTCGCTGGCCTTCATCAAGAGCCGCTGGCCCGACGCCATCCGTAGCCGCCAGGCCCGGCTCAACGGCCGCGCCGGCGTAGAGGTCTAGTCGAGCGCGGGCGGCTCGATGCCGCTCAGCTTCAGTTGCTCGGCCAGCGCGTCCTTCAAACGCTGAAGCCCGTCCACGTCCGCGGACTCGCAGCGCGCGACCAGCACGGGCTGAGTGTTCGAGGCCCTGAGCAACCACCAACCATCGGCCGAGGTGACCCGCACACCATCGATGTCGTTGACCGTGATTCCCTTGGCGTCTTCGAGCCGGCGCCGAACGTCGTCGATCACCACCCACTTCTGCGCGTCGGGACACGGAAATCGGATCTCGGGCGTGTTCACGGTCTCGGGCAAGCCGTCGCGCAACTCGGCAAGCGATTCGCCCGTCCGGCTGAGGTCGGACAGAAGCCGGACGGCCGCGAACATCGCGTCGTCGAAACCGTAATATCCGTGGGCGTAGAAGATGTGGCCGCTCATCTCGCCAGCGAGAGGGGCCTTCGTCTCGACCATCTTCGACTTGATGACGGAGTGGCCGGTCCGCCACATCAGTGGCTTTCCGCCGAGTCGCGCGATCTCGTCGAACAGCACTTGGCTCGCCTTGACGTCGGCGATGATGGTGGCACCGGGCAGCGCTTCCAACACCGCGCGGGCCAGGATGGCGAGCAGTTGATCTCCCCAGAGCACGCGTTCGCGCGAATCGACGACCCCGATCCTGTCGCCGTCGCCGTCGAAGGCGATGCCGAGGTCGCAATTCGCACCCCTAACCGCGTCTTTGAGCTGTCGCAGGTTCGCTTCGACTGTCGGATCCGGGTGGTGCGCCGGGAAGGTGCCGTCGATGGTCTCGTTCAAGAGAACATGGCGGCCGGGAAGACGGGCGGTCAACGCTTGCAGCACGTCGCCGGTCGCGCCATTGCCGGCGTCCCAGGCGACCGCGAGCGCGCTGGTGCCGGTATAGCCCGCGAGCAATCGGTCGGTATACGGCTCGACCATCGGCCGGTCCTCGACGCGACCCCGCCCGGACGCGAAATCGCCACCCGCCACCACCGTGCCGAGATTCTGGATGTCGGCGCCGTAGAACGGCAGCCCCTTGGAGACGATCTTGATGCCGTTGTATTCGGGCGGATTGTGCGAGCCGGTCACCATGAGCCCCGCGTCCGCCTCCAGCACGTGGGTGGCGTAATAGAGCATCGGCGTCGGCCCAAGCCCCGTCCGCACCACCGAGTGACCGCAGGCTGTGAGCCCCTCCACCAAGGCCGCCTCGAGCGCGGGCGACGTGGTCCGGCCGTCGTAGCCGACCGCGACGGTGGCCGCGTGATCACCGGCGATCATCGTTCCGAAACCGCGGGCGATGGCGCGGACGTCTTCGGCGTTCAGGCTTTCGTCGACGACACCGCGAATGTCATATTCGCGGAGGATCGAAGGATCGAGGCGGTGTCCCACGGCCACGCCCTCATTGCGCCGGAACCCGCTCGCGCCGCGTTCCGGCGGCGGGGCGGCCGATGCTTAAGTACGTCCATCCCGCCGACGTCATCTCTTCCGGGCGGTAGATGTTCCGCAAATCGATCATCACGCCGTGTTTCATGATCTCTTTGGCGCGATTGAGGTCCAGCGCCCGGAACTCGTTCCACTCGGTAAGAATCGCGAGCGCGTCGGCGTCCTTCATGGCGTCGTATGCGTCCTCGCACCAGATGACGCCGTCTAGCAGGGATTTGGCCTCGTCCATGGCCTCGGGATCGAAGGCGCGGATGGTGGCGCCAGCGGTCTGAAGCGCGGGGATGATGTCGAGGCTGGGCGCTTCGCGCATGTCGTCCGTGTTGGGCTTGAAGGCGACCCCAAGGATCGCGATGGTCCGGCCCTCGACCGAGCCGCCGCAGGCGTCAATGATCTTGCGCGCCATGCGCGTCTTGCGGGCATCGTTGATTTCGACGACCGCGCGAACGATGCGCAGCGGACTGTCCGCCTCCTCGGCCGTACGCACCAGCGCGAGCGTGTCCTTCGGAAAGCATGAGCCCCCGAACCCGGGACCGGCATGCAGGAACTTGGGGCCGATCCGGCCGTCGAGGCCGATACCCTTGGCCACGTCTTGGATGTCGGCGTCCACGCGCTCGCACAAATCGGCGATCTCGTTGATGAACGTGACCTTGGTCGCCAGAAACGCGTTCGCCGCGTATTTGATCAACTCGGCGGTACGCCGCGACGTGAAAACCATCGGCGTTTCCATCAGAAAGAGCGGCCGATAGACTTGGCGCATCACTGCCTCGGAGCGTGGCGTCGCGCCGCCGATCACGATCCGGTCGGGGTGCATGAAATCGTTGATCGCCGACCCCTCGCGCAGAAACTCGGGGTTTGAAAGCACCTCGAAATCACCGTCTGGGCACCCCTCTCCGATGATCGACTCGACCACGTCGCCGGTGCCCACGGGCACCGTGGACTTTGTCACGATCACCGTATAACCGTTGAGCGCAGCGGCGATTTCTCGCGCCGCCGCCTCGACGAAGCTGAGGTCGGCGTGGCCGTCGCCACGCCGCGAAGGCGTGCCGACGGCGATAAACACGGCGTCGGCGGCGCCGACGGCCGGCCCGAGGTCTTCCGTGAACGACAGGCGTCCCGCGGTCACGTTTCCGGCGACCAGGCCGTCGAGGCCCGGCTCATAAATGGGCATTTCGCCCCGGCGCAAGCGCCCGACCTTGTCGGCGTCCTTGTCCACGCACACCACGTCGATTCCAAATTCCGAGAAGCACGCCCCCGACACGAGGCCGACGTATCCTGTTCCGATCATGGCGATGCGCATGGAACCCCCTCTCGCTCGGGACCGCGATTCGGCGCCGGCCGCGTTCCTTTCGTCATCAGGCGGACCCTATAGCGAATCCAACGCCTCGCGAACCACCGGCGCAAGATCGGGGCGCGCAAGCGCGAACGCGATGTTGGCGATAACGAACCCGGCCTTCACCCCGCAGTCGAACCTGCGCCCCTCGAACCGCAATCCGTGAAACGGGATATCGGGGATCGTCGCGGCCATGGCGTCGGTCAGTTGGATCTCGCCGCCGGCGCCCCGTTGCTGGCGGTCGAGTTGGCGGAAGACCTCGGGCTGAAGAACGTACCGACCGATGATCGACAAGGTCGAGGGCGCCTCGTCCGGGGTCGGTTTTTCGACCAACCCCTGCGCCCGCGCCAGGCGGCCATCGTCCGATACGACGTCCAGGATTCCGTAACGGCTCGTGTGCTCGCGGGGGACGTCCTCGACGGCGACCACGTTGCCGCCCGTCTCGGCGTAGACGTCCATCATCTGGCGAAGGCACCCGGGCGCCGCCATGATCAGATCGTCGGCCAGGATGACAGCGAAAGCCTCGTCGCCAATCAGCGCGCGCGCGCACCACACCGCGTGACCCAGGCCCAGGGCTTCATGCTGGCGGATCGACGAAAGCGCGCCGGGTGGGGGCAGGAAGTCCAGGATCGAATGGAGCTCGGCGTCCTTGCCGCGCGCGCGCAAGGCTTGTTCGAGCTCAACCGAATGTTCGAAGTGATCCTCCAAGGCGCTTTTGCCGCGCGCGGTGACGAAGACGAACTCCTCGATGCCCGCGTCCCGGGCCTCCTCGAGCGCGTACTGGATAAGGGGTTTGTCCACGACCGGCAGCATTTCCTTCGGAATGGACTTGGTGGCCGGC
>JASMAE010000123.1 GCA_030754475.1 Rhodospirillales bacterium | reverse complement strand
GAAATCCCCGACAACTACGTCATCGATGCCACCGCGCCTTCGGCCGCCCGGGTCGTCTACGAGCACTTCGGTGGCAAGGATGGCTTCCCCAACGTTTCCGATGATCTGATGGCGGCCGTGGACAAGAGCGATTCGGGCCAGTTCGACGAATCCGAAATCCGCGACCCGCGAGAATGGGTTCTCTTGAACTTCCTTATGGATCCACGCACCGGCCTCGGACGCGTCAAGGACTTTCGCGTCTCGAACCGAGAGCTGATGAGGACCATGATCACCGCTTGCCGCACACACGACATCGACGAGATCCTCGCCCTTCCCGACGTCAAGGAGCGGGTTGTGATCTACGAAGCGCACCAGGAAAACGCCGAATACCAAATCAAGCGTTGCACGGCGGTTCACGGGAACGTCGGCGTGCTCGATTATCGCGGCGAGGAGGAGATTTTCGCGACCAACCGATTCTTGGTCTACGCGCTGTTCCCCGAAATCAACATCTCGATTCACGTCCTCGCCGGCCGCGAGCATGTGAACACGATCCTTGCGGTCGGCAAGTCCGTCCTCAACCGCACCTCCAAGACGAACGTCGGCGCGCTGATGCTGGAGCACGGCGGCGGCGGCCACGAAAGCGCGGGTACCTGCCAGGTCGAGGATCATGAAGCGGACCAGGTCTTGGCGGGTCTCGTCGAGAGGATCGGGCGCGATGGATAGCGCGAAGTCTATCGGACGGCGAAGCCGAATGCGGAATACGTCGTGACGCGCTTCGCGCGCCTGAGCGTCCTGGCCATCGCGCTCGCCTTCTCGCCATCGTTGAGCGGTTGCACGGCCGAAGACTGGTCGATCGATCGGTTCGTCGCGGCGATGGCGGGCGACGCCTTCCCCCTATCCGCGGAGGATCGAAGCGAGCTCGCGCGATTCGATTCGGCATTCGCGCAATCGGTAAACGCAGGCGCGCGTGATGAACGGCGCCAGCACTTCGTGGACGCTTATGCGCGGGTTCGAGCCGAATATGTCCGCGACGTTCCCGCGTCGAGGCTCATTGACGCGGCGCTGGAAGGCATGCGCGCCGCACGACCGGAAAATGGGACCGTGGCGCCCGAGGTGCTGGCGGAAGCGGCTCTCGACTCCATGACGGAGTCCTTGGACCCGCACACGATCTATTTGAACGCCGAGGAATATCGGGAACTGCGGGTTTCCACGAGCGGCGAATTTGGCGGGCTGGGGATCGAGGTCACCCTCGAGGACGAGGGAGTCAAGGTGATCGCTCCCATCGAGGGAACGCCCGCCTACCGAAGCGAGCTCAAGTCGGGCGACATCATTACCCATCTCGACGGCGAGTCCGTAAAAGGTCTGTCCTTGATGCAGTCTGTCATACGCATGCGCGGGAAGCCGGGGACCGACATCCGTCTGACCGTTCAACGAGCGAATTTCCCGCCCTTCAACGTGACCATTACGCGCGCCATCATCACGGTACAATCGGTGCGCTGGCAGCTGCACGACGATATCGCCGTCATCCGGGTAGCGAGCTTCACCGAGGAGGTCGATTCAGAACTGTACGAGTCGATCAACGCGATTCGCGCGGAATTCGGTGGACGCCTTCGCGGGGTGGTGCTCGATTTGCGCAACAACCCCGGCGGGTTGCTCGATCAGTCCGTGGTACTCGCCGACGCCTTTCTCGA
>JASMAE010000122.1 GCA_030754475.1 Rhodospirillales bacterium | reverse complement strand
CGCCCTTCGCGCGCCACCTTAAGTCAGGCGGCCTTCGATTCGCCGGAAACCAGCTTCTTAGCCTTGGAGGCGGCCTCGGCGGGTTCCGTGGTCGTGATCGCGATGCGCCGCAGCTTCATCTCTTCGGGCACCTCGCGCACGAGGTCGATATCGAGCGTCCCGTTGCGCAAGGTCGCGCCCGCGACCCGCACGTGGTCCGCGAGTTGGAATCGGCGTTCGAACGCACGGGTCGCGATACCGCGGTGCAGGTACCGCGCTTGGTCGTCTTCGTCGCGGCGCTCGCCGACGACGGAGAGAACGCCCTCGCGCTCCTCGATGTTCAGATCGTCCTCCGTGAAACCGGCAAGCGCGATCGAGATGCGATACGCGTCTTCTCCCGTCACCTCGATGTCGTAGGGCGGGTAGTTGGGAATCGTCTCGGCCCGTTGGGCGCTCGCCTCGAGAAGGCTGACGAGGCGGTCGAATCCGACCGTGGAGCGGAACAGGGGCGAGAAATCAAAGGTCGTCATGGCTACACATCCTCCTATTGAAGCAATATGCAGAGTTTGCTTCGGCCCGATCGGACCATCCGATCCGGCCAGCCGGACCCGAGTTCGGCATCCGACGGCAATGATCTAGGAGCGCGGAAACGGTTCCGCAAGCCTTTGCGCCCCGAAACATTCAGCCTCCGACCAGGCGTCAAGAAATCGCAACCGCCCTTGACGACGCCCAGGCGCGAACCTATTTCCTAGCACTCTCGGTTGAACAGTGCCAAAACCGAACTGCAATCGGCCCCTTCGGCAAAGCCGAGACGCGGGTCGCACAAGAAGCGGCGGGAGCGATGATCGCCATATCGGACCTGACCAAGCGATTCGGAGCCATCACCGCCGTCGATGGCGTTTCGATGAAGGTCGCCCGCGGCGAGGTGCTCGGATTCCTCGGCCCCAACGGCGCCGGCAAATCCACCACCATGCGGATGGTGACCGGCTATCTTCCGCCGACAGCAGGAACGATCGAAGTCTGCGGGCACGACGTCGCCGCGGATCCGATCGCCGCCCGGCGCCACATCGGCTACCTGCCCGAAGGCGCGCCGTTGTACGGCGACATGTCCACGATCGATTATCTCACCTTCATCGCCCAAGCCCGCGGCTTCACGCGTGAGGCCGCCTCGCCCCTCATTCAGCGCGCAGTGGCGACGGTCGAGCTTGAAGGCGTCCTCCATCAGCCGATCGATACGCTGTCCAAGGGGTTCAAACGCCGGGTCGGCCTCGCCCAGGCGATGCTGCACGACCCCGAGGTCCTCATCCTCGACGAGCCCACGGACGGGCTCGATCCCAACCAAAAACGCCAGGTCCGGTCCCTGATCCGCGACATGAGCCCGGACAAGGCGATTGTGATCTCCACCCACATCCTCGAAGAGGTGGAAGCGGTCTGCACGCGCGCCGTGATCATCGCCGCCGGGCGGGTGGTCTTCGACGGCTCTCCTGCGGAACTGCGGCGCCGGTCCACGCACCACAACGCGGTTACCATCCGTCTCGGCGCCGAACTCGCGACGGAAGCGAAAAGCCAGATCGAACAGATGGCCGAGGTCGCGCGGGTCGAGGTCGCCGAACCCGAGCACGGGACGACGACGCTTGTCGCGGTTCCCCACGACGGCCGGCCGATCGTCCACGAGGTCAGTGAACGGGTCCGAAGCGCCGGCTTGGCGGTCAACGAGTTGTTTGCCGAGCGCGGCGAACTCGACGAGGTGTTCTACCGCCTCACCGTCGGGCACTGACGCGACGCGAGCCCGGAGAAACGTCCCATGGCCAACACGCTCGTCATATTCCGAAGAGAGTTCCAAGCCTACTTTTCAACCCCGCTCGCGTACGTGTTCATCGTCATCTTCCTTGGCCTTACCGGCGCGCTCACCTTCTACATGGGCAACTTCTTCGGCCGTGGGCAGGCCGACCTCCAATCCTTCTTCTTCTTCCATCCCTGGCTCTATCTGTTCCTGATCCCCGCGGTGACCATGCGTCTTTGGGCCGAGGAACGGAAATCGGGAACGATCGAAGTGCTGATGACGCTTCCCATTTCCACGACGCAGGCCGTCGTGGGCAAGGTTCTCGCGGCCTGGGCGTTCGTCGCCGCCGCGGTGGCGCTCACCTTCCCGGTATGGATCACGGTCAACTACCTGGGCGATCCGGACAACGGCGTCATCGTGGCGGGCTACGTGGGAAGCATCTTGATGGCCGGGGCCTATCTCGCGATCGGCGCCTGCGCCTCGGCGCTGACCCGCAACCAGGTGATCGCCTTTGTCGTCGCGGCGGCGCTTTGCTTTCTGTTCCTCACCAGCGGACTCGAGATCGTGCTCGCGTTCTTCCGGGGCTGGGCGCCCGTGTTTTTCGTCGACGTGATCGCGAGCATGAGCTTCCTCACCCACTTCGCGAACATCGCCAAGGGGGTGATCGACCTGAAGGACCTGATCTTCTTCGCTTCCGTGATCGGGTTTGCGCTGTTCGTCAACGTCGCCATCGTCGAGTTCAGGAAGGGGGCTTGAGCGATGAGGGGTTTCAAGTGGCTTTACTCGCTCGAACGCGGCACGCTGGCCGGCGCAGGCGTCGTTCTGGCCATCATCCTGTTCGTCTCCCTGAACGTATTTTCGACGACCACGATCCCGCCGCTGCGGCTCGATCTCACCGCAAACCGCCTGTTCACGGTTTCCGACGGCACGAAAAAGGTGCTCGCCACCATCGACGAGCCGATCAAGCTACGGTTCTACATCTCGCGGACGATTTCCGGGGACAGCGGTTTCGGGAGCTATGCGTCGCGCGTGCGCGATTTTCTCGACCACTACGTGAGTCTCTCGAACGGAATGCTGTGGCTCGAGGTCTACAATCCAGACCCCTACTCGGCCGAAGAAGACGAGGCGGTCTCGTTCGGTCTGCAAGGCGTGTTGGTGAACGATGCCGGAGACCGCGGCTACTTCGGTCTTGCGGCGCGGAATAGCACCGACGACCGCGAATACATTGCCTTTTTCGATCCGGCGCGAGAGCCGTTCCTCGAGTACGACTTGACGCGGCTCATCTTCGATCTCGCGAACCCGAAGAAGAAGGTGGTGGGCATCGTCGGATCGCTGCGCCTCGAACAGGATCCGGCAAAGGGCTGGATGCCGTGGCCGGTGGCCCAGCAGATGAAGCAGTTCTTCGAGATCAGAACACTGCACGCGAAGGCGGACGCGATCGACGAAGACGTCGACGTGTTGATGGTCGTCCATCCCGACCAGCTCGCTGAGGCGACCCTGTATGCGATCGATCAGTACGTGGTTGGCGGCGGCAAGGCGCTGTTCTTCGTCGATCCGCACTACCAGTCGGCGGCCCAGCAGGCCGTCGCGCAAGGCTCGCTTTCGAACAAGTCGGCTCTCGCCAAGCTTTTTGAGGCCTGGGGCGTGGAATTCTCGGCCGACGAGGTGGTGGGCGACCGCTCGACCGCGGTCCGGGTCAACGTTCGAGGCGCCCGCGCCTCGACGGCCGACTTCATCCTTTGGATGGACCTGCGCGCGCAAAACTTCAACGCCGACGACGTGGTCACCGACCGCATCAACAGCGTGATCCTGGCCGGCGCCGGGCATCTGGCGGTGAAAGAAGGCTCCGCGCTCGGGCTCACGCCGCTCATCACGTCCGGCACCGATGCCATGGGAATCGAAGCCGACTCCGTGCGCTTCAGACTTCCCGATCCGGTGCAGCTCCTCAAGGACTTCAAGTCCGAAAACCGCGCCTTCACCCTCGCGGCCCGATTCCAAGGCCCCATCGAAAGCGCCTTTCCCGACGGACCGCCGCCCGAGGAGACCGAAGACGAGGACGAAACGGCGGACGATCACAGCGCCGACGAGGCCGCAGAGAAGCCCGAGGACGAGGCGGCGCGCCCGCACCGCGCCCGTTCCGACGGTGCGGTCCACCTGGTGGTGGTCGCCGACGTCGACATCCTCGAGGAGCGGTTCTGGATGCAGCCGCGAAACATGTTCGGCCAAGGCATCTCGGTCCCCATCGCCAACAACGCCGACTTCGTGATCAACGTGCTCGACAACCTGGCCGGCAGCGATGCGCTCATCGGTCTCAGGAGCCGCGGGCTGTCGGTACGCCCCTTCCATCGGGTCGACGCCATGCAGCGCGACGCCGCGGCGCGTTTCCGCAAGACCGAACAAGAGCTGCTGGCCAAGCGCGAGGAAACCGAAAAGAAGCTCGGCGAATTCCGGCTCGACACGGGCCGGGGCACGATCGTACTCACAGCCGAGCAACGGACGACGATCGACAACTTCCGCAAGGAATTGGTCTCGATCCGCCGCCAGCTCCGCGACGTCCAGCATGAGTTGCGCAAGGACGTCGAGGCCTTGATGACCTTCATCCGCGTCGTCAACATCTGGGCCGTTCCGGCGCTCGTCAGCGTGATCGCGGTGATCCTCGCCGTGGCCAGGCGGCGGCGGTACGGCCGCGGTACTCCCGCCGGCTGAGGCCGAAGGAGGAAGGATGAATCGGAAAGGTTCGCGAGCATGAGGCCCAACACGATCATCGGACTCGCCGTCGCCACGATCCTGGTGGTGGTGGCCGCGGTCTTCGGCGTCGCCCAGCACTACCGTTTCGCGGTATCGCCCCTGCTCGAGGAGCGGCTGTTCGCAGGCCTCGAAGACAGGCTCGCCGACGTCGCCGGGATCGAAGTCGAACACAGCGACGGCAAGCTCACCATGAAGCGCACCGAGGCGGGCTGGGTGGTCGCGGAAAAGCACGCGTACCCCGCGAACGCCGAGCTGGTCGGCAAGGTGGCGCTCCAGCTGTCGCAACTCCGGCTGGTCGAGCCCATGACCCGGATACCGGAGCGGTTTCCGCGCGTTTGGCTGGACGATCCATCGAACCCGCGCTCGCGCGCCAGGCTCGTGCGCCTCACGGGCACGGACGGCTCGACGCTGGCCGAGGTGATGGTGGGCCGCCCGCGCTACAACCTGGGCGGCGGCGGCCTGGACGGGATCTTCATTCGCCGCCCGGGCGAGGATCAGGTGTGGCTCGCCCAGGGCAGCCTCGAGTTCGCCAAGACCGAGCGCGAATGGCTGCAGCGCCAGATCTTGAACGTGGCCACCCAGCGCGTCCACGATGTGAGAGCGATCGACGCCG
>JASMAE010000121.1 GCA_030754475.1 Rhodospirillales bacterium | reverse complement strand
TCACCCGCGAGGGCGTTCCGTCGGGCGAGATCAACACCATCGATCAGGTTTTCGCCGATCCCCAGGTGAAGCATCTCGGCATCGCGCAAATCGTGGACTCGCCCACCGAGGAACCTGTGACGCTGGTGGGCCAGCCCATCGCCATGTCGCGCACGCCGAGCAAGATCACGAGCCCGGCGCCGGCCCGCGGCGAGCACTCGGACGAGATCTTGGGCACACTGGGCTTGAGCGCGGACGAGATCGCCGAGCTCAGGCGGCGCGAGATCGTTTAGATCGTTGTCCACGCATGCGGAATATCGACGAACGGATAAGGCGCTAGGGTCGCCGACGA
Source organism: Rhodospirillales bacterium (assembly GCA_030754475.1). Taxonomy (GTDB): domain Bacteria; phylum Pseudomonadota; class Alphaproteobacteria; order Rhodospirillales; family JASLLV01; genus JASLLV01. The sequence goes on along the minus strand of JASMAE010000121.1, from coordinate 6,625 downwards.
AGGGGACGAGATGAGCACCGGAACCATGCTGAGCGAGAGGGCGGGCGCGATCGCGCGCATGACCTTCAACAACCCCGAGCGCCACAACGCCGTTTCGCTCGAGATGTGGGAAGCCGTGATCGCCATCGCCGAGGACTTCGCGGCGGATGAGGACGTCCGGGTGGTGGTGGTCACAGGTGCGGGCGAGCGGGCCTTCGTCTCGGGCGCCGACATCTCGCGCTTCGAGGACGAACGCGCCGGCAAGGAGGCCGTTACCCACTACAACGCCACCACCGCGCGCGCCGCCGATGCACTGGCCGCGATCGCCAAGCCGACCATCGCCATGATCGACGGCTACTGTCTTGGCGGTGGCATGTCGGTGGCGTTTTGTTGCGATCTGCGGATGTGTTCGGACCGGTCCTCGTTCGGGATTCCGGCGGCGAAGCTGGGGCTCGGCTACGGCTACGCCGGCGTCAAGCGCCTGTGCGACGCGGTGGGCCCCGCGTTCGCCAAGGAGATATTCTTCACCGCGCGGCGGTTCGACGCGGCCGAGGCGCTGGCGATGGGCCTCGTCAACCGCGTGTTCGCGGCGGATGCGCTTGAAGGCGCGGTCGCCGAGATCGCGGAGGTCATCGCCCAGAATGCGCCGCTGACGGTGGCCTCGATCAAGCGGATCGTGGCCGAGATCGCCAAGAACCCGGACGACCGCGACTTGGCCGCGTGCGAGCGCCTCGTCGAGACCTGCTTCGAGAGCGCCGATTATGTCGAGGGGCGCCGGGCGTTCATGGAAAAACGCAAACCCGTCTTCACCGGGCGTTGAGGACCCGGTTCCGGGCCCAGGCCTTGCGCGGGTCGTCCGCCGTCCGCCGTCCGCGCTGGATCGAGTGACTGGCGGATGGGTCGGGGGCTGTGGCCTAAAACCCGCGACCGCGGCGATCGAGGCGCTTTCGCCGATCTTTGCCCGCGAACGATTGTCTCTGCTTGCGCCTCTCCCTCGCGATTCGCTGGATCCATCCGGACGGATCCCTCTCCGAGCCCGCCCCGCCGGAGGCTCGCGCCGTACCCCTTTGCTCGGGTGTCAGCTCCGTCCACATCGGATCATCTTGGTCGGCGTCGGATCCCGCGAGTCGTCTCTTCCACCGCAGCCTCACCCACTCCGGGGCCTCGGCGCCGGGTTCGTCCATGGCGACGGGACGTCCCCCGCGCTGCACTGCGGCCTCCACCCTCTCCAGGTTCAGCGATCCGTCCGCGGCGGTGATGTCGGCGGCGTCCACGGCCACCACAAGCCACGGGATTTCCATGGTGTGGAAGCGGTCGCCAAGGATTCGGCTACCGATTTCGTTGACGATCAAGGCCGCCCGGTGAAAGCCTTGGGACTCATCCAATCCGGCGAAACGCATGAAAAAACGGTTGCCTTCGAACGAGGCGCGACCGCGGCCCGACTCGATCTGCTCCGAGAATATCTTTCGGCAGGTCAGTTCGGTTGCCGATGCCAACCGCTCCGAGCGCGCCCCGATGATGGCGTAGATGGCGCCATGTCCATGATGTAGACCATGTCGCCCGCAGAGCCCCAGCCCCCGCCGAGGACGTTGTTGGCATCCACGGTCTCGACCTCGGCCTCCTTGATCGCCTGAACAACGGATTCGAGGTCGCGATCGATGTCGTCGGTTGTCTCTGGCGCCTCTTCACGGAGTGCTTTGGACAGACGTGTCCACAGTGAATTCTTAGCCATGAGGTCCCCATTTCCCACGACGACGATGATGACCGCACTCTGAAATTCCCAGTGGGTCGTGTCAAGCCACATTCCTGGCGATGCGCAGCGTGAGGCTCGATTCTTCGAATCCCCGAAGGATTTAGGCGGAGGACCTATCCTCGACCAGTTGCGTTCGCTCGGAATCGTGCGTGGCGATTCGCTCTAGGAAAGCTCGAGTTCACGAATGGCGGCTTGATAGCCGATTTTCTGGCGCCAGCGTTTCACAACAACTTCCGCGGCCGCATGGGACATCCGGTCATAGAGGGCAAGCAACCTGCGGACTTCCTGGCGCAAACCCTTGTCGCCGCCCTCTCGCGCTTTTCGGCAGCAGGCGAATATGGACGAGAAGTTCAGCTTTCCCAGGTTCGCGGCCTTGCAGGCGATGGCCAACCCAAGGCCGTCGTGGTCGAAAACCATACTTTCGACTACTTTTTCGGGGATGCCCGTGAGCTGGCGAAACATGGCGACGAACAGCTGCACCTCGCCGTCCTGGAGGGCCTGCACCATGATCTCCGGCGTGAGCTGACCTTCCTTTTTAAGCGCATCCGCGAGCTTGTCGCGCGCGCCGGGTCGGCCGGCGCTGGTCCCCGCGGAGCCAAGTTCGTCCAGGATCGATCTCTCGATGATCTCGTCGACATAGGCCGGGTCGATCTCGTAGTTTTCCAGGACGAATTGCCTGAGCGCCGTCGAGACCCAGGCGAACATGCGCTTCGCCAGGTCGGGTTCCAGGTCCTCGCGGCGAAGCAGCGGCTCCTGGTACGCGGTGACGCGTTTCGATTCCTCGGCCAGGTATGTGAATGTCGCGCTCGAGATAGCTGCTTTCGCGTTGGCGAGCAGGCTGGCGACGACGCCTTCGACGCCGGTCTCGACCAGCGCATCCGACACGGTCTCGCTAATGCTCGGCCTCTTGGTGACGGCGAGCTGGTGCTCGACGCTGCGGTTGCGGATGATCTCGACCAGGTCTTCGTCGAGCAGCACGGTGCTTAACGAAAGGATGGGAAAGGCGACTTCGATCTCGTCATTCGCGAGCAGCATGGCGAGCGCGCGCGGCACGTCGTCGAGCTGGGCCAGATGCTCGCTCATGACCTGGCGCAGGAGCATCTCCATGTCGTGCACCAGCATGTGCAGGATCTCGAACATCTGGGCGCGTTCGCGCCGGCTCAGCGTCGGGTAGTGCTCAAGAAAGACGTCGGACATGGCCTTGGCGAAAGCCTTGCTTCCTTGCGCGGACTTGATCTCGCGCAAGCCGGTACAAATACATGCTCTGGACAATCGCCATTTCGGTTCTCTCCAGAATCGCTTGTGAATTAAAGGGCCTAAATTCGTTCCGAGAGCCAGATGGCGAGCCGCGACGCCGCCTTGATCGCGCCGGTCAGCGGCAAGTAGCCGGGCGCTTCGGCGGCCCCGTGCGCGAGCCCGGCGTCGCGGTGTTCGTGCTCGTCGGCGCGAAATTTCCGAAGCGTGCGCGCAAGCGCGGGATCGTCGTCGCCGAGGCACTCAATCTGGCGCGTATAGTGCCCGTCGATCACCTCTTCCACGGCGACCGTGCACGCCATGGCGGCGCGCGGGCCGAGCGCCGCCGTCGCCGCCCCGAGCGCGAATCCGGCGACGGTCCAGAGCGGCATCAGCGCGGTGGGGCGTACCCGGCGCTCCACCATAAGCCGCTCAAAGGTTTCGAGATGGCGCGCCTCGGCCTCCGCCATCTCGCGGATGGGGGGGGCCGAATCGGTCTCGCCCAGGACGCGGAGCTGGCCCGCGTAGATCCTGACGGCGCCGTACTCGCCGGCGTGGTCGACCCGGATGATGCGCGCGAGCAGCTCGTCGAGGCTGGGATCGCCGGGAAGGCGCGGGCGCGACTTGCGCGGGCGAGGCTTGCGTCGGCGGGGCTTCGGCGCCTCGGCCATCATGGCGCGGGCCGCCCGCCGAGAAGACGCCACGCCCAGAGCGCGGCGGCCCCAAGCAGCGCGGAAAGGGCGACGTTGTAGCCGGCCATGGAAAGCCCGAACAGGGTCCAATCCACTTGGTCGCACGGCTTTTCGGACGGGGCCGAGAGTTGCGCGTTCAAGCTTTCGATGGTGACCGCGCTCGCGTCGCCGCCGCCGCAGGCCGCGACCGAGACCCACCAATGCCGCTCGACGCCCACGTGGTACGACGCGATTCCAGCGCCGGTCAGATACAGCGCGGCGCAAACGGTGAGGCCCCAGCGGGTCACCGGAGCGTTCGTCGGAAGGCCGAGCATGAGCACCGCCACGATTCCCGTCGCCGCGTAGGGAACGCGCTGGTAAAGGCAGAGCACACAGGGTTCGATGCCGAACACGGTCTCCGCGACATAGGCGAAGCCGAGCGCGCCGGCGCTTGCCGCCAGGATGGCGATCGGTACGGCCCTGGGCGCAGTTGCGCGGAACGCGGCGAGTTCCATGGCTTTCTCATAGCCGAAAGGTCGCGTGCGCGCCACCCGCGCCCGGTGTTGCGTCAGAACACGTAGCGGATCAGAAGGAAGGCGCCGAACAGGATCACGAAGAAGACGGCCGTAACCGCCGGCAAGTTACGTTCCACGAAATCGCGGATCGGCGGCCCGAAGTACCAGACGAGCGTCGCCACCGCGAAGAATCGAAGCCCCCGCGAGATCGCCGAGGCGGCGGTGAAGACGAGCGGATCGAGCCCCGCCGCCCCGCTCAAGATCGTCACCACCTTGTAAGGGAACGGCGTGAGACCGCCGCCGGTGACGATCCACCAGCCCCATTCGTCGAAGATCCGCTGAAACCGTGCGGCCTCGTCCGCGGCGCCGTAGAACTCCACCAGCGCCCGGCCGACCGTCTCGAACAGGAAATGGCCGATGCCGTAGCCCGCGAGCCCGCCCGCGACCGAGGCCACGGTGCAAACGAGCGCGATGCGCCAGGCTGCCGCACGCCTTGCCAGCACCATGGGCACGAGGAGGACGTCCGGCGGGATGGGGAAGACCGAGCTTTCGACGAACGAGACCAAGGCGAGCGCGGCCATCGCGTGCCGGTGACCGGCGAGCGCGAGCGGCCGGTCGTAAAGGCGTTGGAGCAAGGGCGTGTTCCGGGTATCGGTCGGCGGGCGGGCGCCGAGTGGTGTACCAGCCGCCGCGCCAGGGGGCAACGCGCGGTGCGGCGAAGAGGAGGCATGGGCGAGCCCGCCTCGGCCCGCTTGACTGGCGGGCGCGCTCGGGCATCATGCAGGCTCGAGCATCGGCGGGTGTGGCGGAACCGGTAGACGCGCCAGACTCAAAATCTGGTGACCGCAAGGTCGTGGGGGTTCAAGTCCCTCCACCCGCACCAATTTTTTCAATCACTTACTACGATTCATCGAAGAAAACCTCGGTCGCGACTTTTGATTGGGTCGCTGGCCTGCCCCCGATTAGTGGTCCAGCGCTTAAGCCCGGATTTCCCAGATAGATCCCAATTTCGCTGACCTTTGACGCTGATTCGTATATAAGAATCAAAGTGTTGAGGAGATGTTGGGGGATCGGTAATGGCGTACCCGATGGGTGAAACGAAACTTGAGCCTCTTCGGGTCGATTTTGACCGCCGCGTGAAGCTGGAATTCCACGGCAGCGACATCTCATCCGATGGTGGCCTTCTTCCCTACCGCGAGCTCGATCACGCGCTTGGACTGACCGAACTGAGCGGAGAGGTTCTGTTTGAGGCGCGGCGCGGCAAGAACACCCGACATCTCCTGGTGGGACTTCTTCGGCAATCGGTGTTCGGCCGTCTTGCTGGCTATGAGGACGTGAACGACGCCGAACGCCTGGCGCACGATCCCGTCATGCGCGCCATCGTGGACCATAAGGGCCTTGATCGGATGGCGGCCTCAAGCAGTCAGATGGGGCGGTTTGAGACGGAATGGCTGGCGACGGACGATAACCTGGCAGCGTTGACCGCCCTATCCGGCGTTTGGATCGACCGAGTGCACGACCGCCGACCACCGAAGATGATCGCCCTCGACATGGACAGCAGCGTCAGCCCCACCCATGGCGAACAGGAAGGAACCGCCTACAACGGTCACTTCGGCTGCACCTGTTACCATCCGCTGTTCGTGTTCAATCAGTTCGGTGACGTTGAACGCGGTGCCCTTCGTCCTGGCAACATGCACTCCGCCGATGGCTGGCGCGAGGTGCTGGAACCGGTCGTCGATAGATACCGGGACCGGAAGCTGCGGCGCTACTTCCGCGCCGATGCCGCCTTCGCCTCGCCGGAGGTGTATGAGTTCCTGGAAGCCGAGGGCTTTCTGTATGCGATCAGGCTTCCCGCCAATCGAGTGCTGCAGGAATGTATTGCACACCTGCTCGCGCGACCTGTTGGCCGCCCGCCCAATCATGTACGACGCTTCTACACCAGCTTCAGCTACCGGGCCAACAGCTGGGACAAAGCCCGCCGCGTCGTGGCCAAGGTGGAGTGGCACCCCGGCGAACTGTATCCGAGGGTCGGCTTCGTCGTCGCCAACCTGTCACGCCCAGCTGAGCGCGTCGTTGCCTTCTACAATCGGCGTGGCACCGCGGAGCAACACATCAAGGAAGGCAAGAATGCCATCAACTGGACGCGGCTGTCCTGCCACGGGTTCAGGAACAATGAGGTGCGTCTCCAGCTGCACGTGCTGGCTTACAACATGGGCAACTTCCTCAGGACGCTGGCGCTGCCCGATGAGGTCGAGCACTGGTCGCTGACCACTCTGCGCGAGAAGCTGATCAAAATCGGCGCCAAGGTGGTGCGCCACGGCCGTTACATCACTTTCCAGATGGCGGAGGTCACCATTCCCAGAACCCTGTTCGCCAACATCCTGCGCCTGATTGACGGGCTGCGGCCAGCACCATTGCCGCCATGACAGCGGTCGATCCAGTAGCATCGATCGCTCGACCGGACAGGTATGTGC
>JASMAE010000120.1 GCA_030754475.1 Rhodospirillales bacterium | reverse complement strand
TTACCTCGACTTGGGTGGCGGCTGGTCGTTCGGACGGCCCGAGAAGACCGGCCCGGGCGGAGAGGACGACGAGAACACGCCCACTTACGAGGAATACGCCGAGGCCGTGTGCAACGCGATCCGCGATGCGTGCGCGGAATTCGGCGTGCCCTTGCCGGGGCTGCGCTTCGAGTGCGGACGGGGCCTGGTGGGAGGCGCGATGATCGCGGTCGGGCGCGTCGGCGCGACCAAGGAATGGCCCGAATACGGCAAACGCTGGGTGAACGTGGATTTGAGCGAGAACCACCTGCACCCGGTGCTCGAGACCTGGCACTACCACATGGTGGTCGCCAACAAGCCGAACGCGCCCGCCGAGCAGGTCACGGACGTGGTGGGTCCGCTGTGTTCGCCAGACATACTCGGACAGGCGCGCGAGCTTCCTCTCGTCGATGCCGGCGATCTGATCGCGCTTCTCGACGTTGGCGCCTACACAGAATCGCGGGCCGCCAACTTCAACGCCCTTCTCCGGCCCGCGACGGTGATGGTCTGCGGCGCCGAAGCCGACGTAACCACCGAACGCGAACGCTTCAGCGACGTGGTGGGGCGCTACCGGGTGCCGCCGCGGCTGCTCGCCCGGTCGCTCGCAGGAAAGGGGTGAGCCGATGAAACGCCGGAGGAGAGCTCCATGACCGAGTGCCGCGGCAGCTTCACGCACCTCGCCACGCATTTTCGCGTGCGCGGCAAGGCGGCCTGAGCGCGGCCGGGAACGCCATGTCTCGCGATCCCATCGCTCGCACGCGGCCGCGGTCCGCCGACGTCGACGCAGACCGGCTGTGGCGGCGCCACCTCGAGATGGCACGGCTGGGGGCGACACCCAAGGGCGGCGTCAACCGCCCGGCGCTCGGTGAGAAGGATATCGAAGCGCACGCCCTGCTCGCCACTTGGGCCCGCCAGCGCGGCTTCGGCCTCGCGATCGACGACATCGGCAACATGTTCGTGCGCCGTCCGGGGACTGCGGACGACGCGGCGCCGGTGGTCAGCGGCTCGCACAGCGACACCCAGCCGACCGGCGGGCGTTTCGACGGCATCTTCGGCGTGCTCGCCGCCTTCGAGGCGCTGGAGGCCATCGACGAGGCGGGAATCGAAACGAGGCGACCCCTCGAAGCAACGATCTGGAACAACGAAGAAGGTTCCAGGTTCGTGCCGGGCACCATGGGCTCGGGCGTCTACGCCGGCCGCCTGGTGCTGGCGGACACGCTGGCGGCCGTCGACCGCGAAGGTATCACCGTGGCAGACGCGGTCGCGGCGCTGAAGCGCGGGATCCCGGACGCAGACGTGCGGGCACTGGGCGCGCCGATCACGGCCTTCGTCGAGGCCCACATCGAGCAAGGCCCGGTCCTCGAGGATGCGGGCGAGGTGATCGGCGTAGTCACTGGCATCCAGGGCTCGCGCAAGTTCCACATCGAGGTGATAGGCGAGGAGGCGCACGCCGGAACGACGGCGCGCCGGCACCGAAAGGACGCCTTCGTCGAGGCGGTGGCCATGGTGAACGCGCTGCACGAGATCTTCCACGACGCCGAAGACCTGGCCCGCTTCACCATCGGCCAGTTCGAGATTCTGCCCGGCGCCCGCGCGGTCGTTCCGGGGCGCGTCAAGTTCAGCATCGACTTTCGCCACCCCGAGATCTCGGTTCTCGACGATCTGGGCGACAAGGTGGAACCGGCGTGCCGGTCGCGGGCGCGGGCGTGCGAGGTCACGATCGACGAGCTTCCGCGCTCGGCCCCGGTCGCGTTCTCGGGCCTGGTGCCGGACGCGATCGAGGCAGCGGCTCGGCTGCGCGGCTATCCGGGGCGCCGCATCTTCTCGGGCGCGCTGCACGACGCCGGCAACCTCGCGCGTCAATTTCCGGCGGGAATGGTATTCGTTCCGTGCGAGCGGGGCTTGAGCCACAATGAGGCCGAGAACGCCAAGCCATCCGACCTCGCGGCCGGCGCGCAGGTGATCGCCGACGTCCTCGTCGATCTCGCCAACCGCGACTGAAAAGTCGCCCCCCTTCCGCGCACGCCAAGAAAATGGGCCGGAAAGTCCCGGCCCGAGGTATTTGCTCTTGAGGGAAGGGAGGATTCACGCGATGGAACCCAACCTAAGCCGCGAATGTACGCGCGCACGCCGCGATCCGCTGTGACGGCGGTCACACGGAGGTCTTTTTTTGAACTACGGGAAACAAGGACCCGTTCCCGTTCGCCCGGTTCACGAACCGAGCAGGTGAAGCGGCGGCAAGGGCATTTCGGCGGCGGTTTCGGGCCGCGTCCCACAGGTCTTCTCCAAGGCGTCGAGGACGCTCGGCACGTTCTCGATCGCGACACGGTGGTAGAACGATCCACCCGGAGCCAAGCGCAAATTCGGCCCGTGCAGGCATTGGCCGAGGCAGCCGAAGGCGTTCGGTCTCGATGTTGATCCGCCGCGCGCGGACGCCGGCCTCCAACGCATCCGCGATCGCCACCGATCCGCGCGCCGCGCACGACGGCTGGTCCGAGCCGAACCGCCGGTTGACGCAGATCAGGAGCGTCCGGGGCCGCTGTTCGGATATCGGCTTCGATTGATCCACGTGACGCGTTCTCCCGACCGCCGCACCCCTTGATACCTAACGTCCCGGCCGACGGTTGCAAGCCCGGAACTGGCCGGTAGGGACGATTCGGCTCAGCGCGCGAAGGCGAGCGCCGCGACAACGTATAGCCCGTCAGCGCACCCCACGACGCGGTAAACGCCAAATGGATCGCCAGCAATGTCGCGAGCACGGCGCCCAAGACCGACGCGCAACCATTGATGCCCCACGCCCAGGGGATCGCTTCGGGGACCGCGGCGGCGGTTCGCGCCAGTCCTAGGGGAATCGGCATTCCCATGACGGCGGCAAGGGGCGCGACAAGCGCCACGGCCGCCGCGACCTTGAGCGCCTGCGACGCGGGCCGAAGAACATCGAGCACGCTGGGCATGGGCCGCGAGTGCGGCGCGGCCGATCACGATGTGGGCGAGAAGGTGCAGCGTTCCCCGCATCGCGTTTCGGCGCGTGGTCCGGTTCGGCTACGCAATGATTGCCGCCCGCGATGGTAGTTGCGCGTTCGACGGGCCCTGAATTGCAGGGAAGGGCGGGCGAATCACGGGCGCGCGCCGTCTTACGTGCCGCGTGCCGCACCTGAGAGGCGCGCGCCGTCTTACGTGCCGCGCGCCGCACCTGAGAGGCGTGCGCCGACCGCTCTTCGTCCGGCCTCGGTAATCTTGCACACCAGCCAATCGGGCTTGAGGGGGTTGGCGAACCAGGGCTCCGCCCAACCCTTTTCGACGCAACTGCGCACGGTCCGCTCGCTCACTTGTCTGCCGGTTTCGTCGAACAACGGAAGCTTTCCGCCCGGCTGACCGAGACCGCGCAGAAGCCAGCGCTTCTGGCCTGCCGTTAGCTTTTCGGCGCTCTCGCCGGCATCCGGTGTGCTGCCGCTCGGCTCGGTATCGTGCATCGTCTCGCCTCCCCGGTTCGGCCGAAGTCCCGTTCCCGCGCCGGCGGTCGGCGGCCTTCGTTCCCGTGATTAACGCGCGAACGGGACTTCGTTTCAAGCTTCCCCGCAGTGGACCTCAGGGGCCGCCCCGGCGCCGTGGATGATTTCGAGGCGTCGAGCGCTGGCGCTCCGGCGCTCCCAATTTACGTTTCGGGCGAGGGCCTTGCTGGGCGCACCGTTTGAATCCACCCCCGCGCAGGCTACGCTTGCGGCGGGCGTTCCGGGACTGACGGGCGCGCTCGCGTCCCCGCTGCCGGACCGAACTTGAAGGAGGGGCGACCATGTCCGCACGCACGATCTACGTCACGACCGGCTCGCGCGACGAGGGAATCGCCATCGGCCGCGAACTCGTCGAGGCCCGACTCGCGGCATGCGCGAACGTGCTTGCCGGCGCAACGTCGGTCTACCGCTGGCAGGGCGAAGTCCGCGAGGATGCGGAGGCGATCGTCGTCCTCAAGACACGCGCAGACCTGGTCGACGCCCTTGTCGAGCGGGTCAAGGCATTGCACAGCTATGATTGCCCCTGCGTGGTCGCCCTGCCCATCGTCGGCGGCAACGCGGAATACTTAGACTGGATTGTCAAAGAAACAAGCTAAAAGACTATATTTACGCCATTTATTGGCTCAAATTCGGGGCCAACTTCCGGATCTTTCGATCAGACTGCGATCCGCACCGTCGCGACCGCCTGAGCGGCGATTCCCTCCTCGCGGCCCGTGAAACCAAGCCTCTCGGTCGTCGTGCCCTTGATGCTGACCCGATCCGGCGCGATCCCCAGGATGCGGGCGACGTTCGCGACCATGGCGTCACGGTGTTCCGCGATCCGGGGCCGCTCGCAGATGAGGGTGAGATCAACGTTGGTGACGGTTCCGCCCGCGCGTGCGACGCGGGTCGCGGCTTCGCGCAGGAACATCTCTGACGGCGCGTCCCGCCAGCGCGGATCGTCGGGTGAAAAATGGGCGCCGATGTCGCCGGCGCCGACGGCGCCGAGCAAGGCATCGGTCAAAGCGTGCAGTCCGACGTCGGCGTCAGAATGCCCCTCGAGCGCGCGACCGAAGGGGATCGCGACGCCGCACAACATGACCCGGTCGCCGGCTCCGAAGCGGTGGACGTCGAAGCCGAAGCCGGTTCGGACTTCGCCCTGGACGATGATCCTTTCGGCGCGGCTGAGATCGTCCTCGGTGGTCACCTTGATGTTCTCCTCGTAGCCTGGAACCAGCGCGACGGCGAAGCCGGCGCGTTCGAAGACGGCGGCGTCGTCCGTGAAATCGGCGCCCGCAAACCGGCGGTGGGCGGCCAGGATGTCGGGGAACCGGAAGCCTTGCGGGGTCTGCGCGCGCCACAACCCGTCCCGCAAGACCGTCGCCGCGATCATCGTGCCGCCGCCCGGCGCCTCGGGGCCCGCGCGCTTGAGGGTGTCGCTGACGGGCACCGCCGCCACCGCGCCCGGTACGCGTTGGAGCGCGCCGAGCGTGCGCGTGATCGTGGCCCGGTCGACCAACGGGCGCGCCGCGTCGTGGATCAGAACGAAATCGGGTTCCGCGTCGGCCACGCTTTCGAGGCCCAGCAACACGGATTCCTGGCGTGTCGCGCCACCCACCACCGGCTCGAGGAGGGGAAGGTCGGCCGCGGCTTCGTCGTAGAGTTTACGATGATCCGCGCCGATCACGGCGCGCACCAAATCGACGCCTTCGTGGCCAAGGAACGCGGCGAGCGAGCGCCGCAACACCGGTTGGCCCGCCAGCAACCGGTACTGTTTCGGCACCTGGCCGCCGAATCGTTCTCCGCGTCCCGCTGCCACCACCAGCGAAAGGCAACCGCCCACTTCGCGTTCTCCCCTTCGGATGCCGGGCTCCGGCGCCGACGAATGAGGCTAGAACGCCCGCAATCCGTTGCCAAGGGCGAAGGGGTTGCCAAGACGGCGCCGGGGCGCGATGGTGCTGAAGCCGTCCGATCCCGTGTCTTTGTCGGCTACGCTTTGAGGATGGGGACGGGCATCCCGTCCTTAGACCAGATCGCGATCGGTCGGACTCGCATAGTCGCGATCCACCGACCGCGTGAATCTGGTCTACACTTTCGACGTCGAGCGGATTCACGCGTTTGATTGGAACCGCATCGCTGTTCCAATCAAACGCGATCCGCTCTAGGAGTCCGTGATGGACCCAAACGCGTTCTTCGCGCTCGCCGCCTTGATTGCGCTGGTACCCGCCGCCGTGATCGGCTGGCGCCGCGAGCCGTCGCGCGACATCGCTTTTTTCGCCGTGCTCGCCGTGGCCGTCGCCGGTCCGCTGGCCTGGGTGGTGTCGCAGACTTCGGGGGGTTGGGGGACCGGGCTGTCGACCGCCCTTTGGGTCACGGTGGCGGCGACCATGGTCTTGTTCGCGGCCCTTGTCGTGATCAACCGCGAGGCGTGGCGCTTGATGCCGCTACTCGCGCCCTACATGGTTGCCTACGCCATTCTCGCCTCGATCTGGCGGCAGGCGCCGCAGCAGGCATTCGATCTCGCGTCGCTGGGAGCCTGGGTTGACGTCCATATCGCCACCTCGGTCGTGACTTACGCGCTGGTGACGATCGCCGCGATCGCGGCGCTGGCGGCCTTCTTTCAGGAACGCGCGCTCAAGACGAAGCGCCCGACGACATTGAGCCGGCGCTTGCCCTCGGTCGCGGACTGCGAGCGGCTGGTGGTCGGGCTGCTCGTCTTCGCAGAGATCGTGCTTGCGCTGGGACTCATGACCGGCACGGCGGCTCTATACCTCGAATCCGGCGCGTTTCTGGCGTTCGACCACAAGACCGTCTTGACCGTCTCCGGTTTTGTGGTGATCGGCGGGCTCTTGATCGCCCATTTCCGATCCGGCGTGCGCGGGCGCGGGGCGGCACGCATGGTGCTTCTCGCATACCTTCTGATCACGCTTGGCTATCCGGGGGTGAAATTCGTAACCCAGGTATTGATCGGCTAACGCGACCACAGACGAATCGGGCCGCCGCGCCGAGCGATCCCATTGATTTCGAAGACCGCTTGCCTAATAAATGGGCAGCGCGTACGAAGGCACGCATGAAACCCATCCAAATCGGCCCGGTAACGCTCGCTGATCCGGTCATTCTGGCGCCCATGTCGGGGGTCACGGATCTGCCCTTTCGCCTTTTGGTAAAGCGCGGGGGCGCCGGGCTGGTGGTCTCGGAAATGATCGCAAGCGCGGCGATGGTCCATGCCAACCACAAGACCATGAAGATGGCGTCGAAGTGCGCCGGCGAGCGACCCATCGCCGTCCAGCTCGCCGGTTGCGATCCGGCGTTGGTCGCCCAAGCCGCCAAGATGAACGAGGACCGCGGCGCCGACATTATCGACATCAACATGGGTTGCCCGGTGAAAAAGGTAACCAACGGACAACACGCCGGATCGGCACTCATGCGCGATGTTGGGCAGGCCGCAAAGATCTTGGAGGCCGCGGTTCGCGCGGTTGCATTGCCCGTCACCCTCAAGATGCGCACGGGATGGGACGACGGTTCGCGCAATGCGCCCGAGCTTGCGCGCGTCGCCGAATCGTGCGGGATCAAGATGATCACGGTGCACGGGCGGACGCGATGCCAGTTTTATCGGGGCCGAGCCGACTGGGCGTTCATTCGCAAAGTGAAGCAGGCGGTCCGGATCCCGGTGATCGGCAACGGCGACGTGTCGGGGCCGGAGGATGCGCGGGCGCTGCTCGATGTCTCTGGCGCCGACGGGGTGATGATCGGACGAGCGGCCTGCGGCCGGCCGTGGCTGCTTGGTCACGTGATTCAGGCATTGAAGACGGGCCGAACGCCACAACCGCCGCCGCTCGAAGACCAGCTTGCGCTCGTGCTCGAGCATTTTGAATCCATGCTGGTCCACCACGGAACCGATCGCGGCGTGCGCATCGCCCGAAAGCACCTGGGATGGTACAGCAAGGGGCTGCCCGGGGCCGCCGAGTTCCGAAGCCGCGTCAATCGGACCGCCGATCCGAACGCGGTGCGCGAGCTTCTGCGCGCTTTCTATGACCCCGCGATCGAACGACTTGCGGCGTGATGGCAAATACCTCCGTCGCCTTTCGGGACCGAGCGGCGATTGAGCGCGCGAGCGCGGAAGCCGTCTTGAACGCGATCCCGTCGGTCGTCCTGGTTATCGGGGCCGACGGCGCGGTCGCTTACCTCAATGCCGAGGGCGAGCAGTTCTTCCAAGGCAGCGCGGCGTATCTGGAAGGCCGCGCCTTCGAAGATCTCGCCGGCACCGGCGGTCCGTTGTCCGCCTTGTCGCGGCAGGCCTGCGAGAGCGGCGCCGCGGTCTCGGCCTACGGAATCGTGCTGGAATGCCCCAGGATCGGACGGCGAACGGTAGACGCACACGCCGCGCCGATCGCCGAAGCGCCGCAATCTGTCGTGCTGGCTATTCATGAGCGCCATCTCGCCGGGACCATCGAACACCAGCGCCTGCAAAGCGGAGCCGCGCGCTCGGTGACCGCCATGGCGGCCATGCTCGCCCACGAGGTGAAAAACCCGCTTTCGGGAATTCGCGGGGCGGCCCAGCTCCTCGAGGCCGGCGCCACAGCCGAGGACCGACCGCTGACCACCCTGATCCGAGACGAAACCGATCGCATTACGGCCCTCGTCGAACGCATGGAGGTGTTCTCGGAAACCGGGACCATGGACCGCCAAGCCGCGAACATCCACGAGATCTTGGATCGGGTCCACCGATTGGCGCGCGGGGGATTCGCGCGCCACGCCCACTTCGTCGAGGATTACGACCCGTCCCTGCCTCCGGTGCCGTGCGATCCGGACCAGATGGTTCAAGTATTCCTGAATCTGGTGAAGAACGCGGCCGAGGCGGTGCCGCGCGATGGGGGCCGGATCGTTCTCACGACCGCTTACAGGCGCGAGGTACGTCTGTCGGACCCGGGCGCGGGAGTGAGCGTTCGCCTTCCCCTGGTGGTCAGCGTCGAGGACAACGGCGGCGGCATCCCGAATGCGATACGATCACGCCTGTTCGAGCCGTTCGTAACGTCGAAAAGGCGCGGTACGGGCCTCGGTCTCGCCGTGTGCGCCAAAATCGTCGACGATCACGCCGGCGTCATGGAGTTCGACAGCGCGCCGGGCGCGACGGTCTTCCGGGTCATGTTGCCGGTCTGTGACCAGACGAGTAGCGTTCCGCAGGAATCGGGATGAGCAAGAAACCTTCCATCATCGTCGCCGACGACGACGCCGGTGTCCGGACCGTGCTCCGCAGGGCGCTCGAACAGGCTGGCTACGAAGTCCTGCTGGCGAGTGACGCGGGAGCGCTGTGGCGCTGCATCACCGATGGGGCGGGCGATCTCGTCATCACCGACGTCATTATGCCCGACGAGAACGGTCTCGATCTCATCCCGCGAATCCATGCCGCGCGGCCCGAGATTCGCGTCATCGCGATCAGCGCCCGCAGCACGCTGATGACCGCCCTTAAGGCGGCCGAGAAGGGCGCCTTCGAGTATCTGCCGAAGCCATTCGACATCGACGAGCTTCTCAACGTGGTCGGGCGCGCCCTCAAGAGTCGCATTTCGCCCGCCGAGGTTGGCCCGGACGCGGAGACGGCAGAGGAGCCGACGATCCTGATCGGCCGTTCGACGGCCATGCAGACGGTTTTCCGAACGCTGGCGCGTCTCGTGGATACCGACCTCACCGTTCTCATCGAAGGCGAATCGGGGACCGGAAAGGAACTCGTCGCGCGCGTTCTCCACGATTTCGGCAAGAGGCGCGGGAAGCCGTTCGTCGCCATCAACATGGCAGCCATTCCGCGCGAACTCATCGAGAGCGAACTGTTTGGACATGAACGGGGCGCCTTCACAGGCGCGACGCAGCGTGCGGCCGGACGGTTCCAACAAGCGGACGGCGGCACGCTGTTTCTGGACGAGATCGGCGACATGCCCATCGAGGCCCAGACTCGTCTGCTCCGGGTCCTACAGGCCGGCGAGTACACGACGGTTGGCGGGCGTGCGCCCACCCGCGTCGATGTTCGGATCATCGCCGCCACCCACCGCGACCTCGGGCGCGCGATCGAACGGGGGCTGTTTCGGGACGATCTTTTCTTCCGGCTCAACGTGGTCCCGCTCCGGGTGCCGCCCCTTCGCGAGCGCGCCGAGGACCTTCCCGACCTCGTCCGCCACTTCTTGGCGCGGGCGGCCGCCGAGGGCCTTTCGCGAAAGACCATCGACGATTCTGCAATTGAGCGCCTCAAGGAGCACCGCTGGCCGGGCAACGTGCGTGAGTTGGAAAATCTGGTGCGGCGACTCGCGGCGCTTTGCTCTCAGGACGTCATCGGACGTGAGGTGATCGACGCCGCGCTCGCGGAACTCCCGGCGCACGCCGAGCCGAGAGGAAACGGTCTGACCCATTCGGTCGAGCAGCACCTGCGGGCGTATTTTTCCGCCCACGGCACGGCCCTGCCCGCCGCAGGGCTTTACGCGCGGATCCTCCGCGAGGTGGAACGACCGTTGATCTCTCTGTGCCTCGAGGCGACACGCGGCAACCAGATCAAGGCCTCGCGCGTGCTCGGGCTCAATCGCAATACGCTGCGCAAAAAGATCCGGGATCTGGAAATCTCGCTCGCGCGAGGCGCGAAATGAACGCGTCGATCCCCCGGACCATCAGCGCGATCACCCGGATGCGGCTTTGGTCGCGTCGGGTCGGGCTCAAGCGGAAGCTCGCGGTCTCGCTGATGCTCGCCGCGGTGATCTCGGGTTTGGCGACCGTCGCGCTCATGAGCGGCTCGTCGCCGCTGGGCCTCGATCCCGAGCTCCTTATTGGCCTTCTCTATCTGGACGTCGTCTTGCTGCTGGTTGTGGGCGTCGTCGTGGCGTGGCGCGTGGCCTCGATCTGGGTGGAGCGCCGCCGCGGAATGGCCGGCTCGGGGCTGCACCGCCGATTGGTGCTTCTGTTCAGCGTGGTCGCCGTGACGCCGGCCATCGTCGTCGCCGTGTTCGCCGCGCTGTTCCTGAACTTCGGCATTCGGGCGTGGTTCGACGAGCGGGTGCGGACCGCGGTCGAAGAGTCCCGCGCCGTAGCACGCGCCTATCTCCTCGAGCACCAACGCAACATCCGCGCCGAGATCCTTGCCATGGCCAACGATCTGAACCGTCAGACGTCGGTGCTGGCGCGTGATCGCCAGCGGTTCAATCAAGTTGTGTCGACCCAGGCGATCCTGCGTTCGCTGCCCGAGGCCCTGGTGGTCGATGGACAAGGACGGGTGCTGGCGCGGTCCCAGTTCAGCCTTTCGCTCGAATTCGATCTCGTGACCCCGGAGATGCTCGAACAGGCCCGCGAGAGGGAGGTCGTGCTGATCGCGAGTGACCAGGAAGACCGCGTCCGCGCGATCGTCAAGCTGGAGGGATTCGTTGACGCCTTCCTTCTTGTCGGCCGGCAGGTGGAGGCTCGCGTACTTGAGCATATCGCGCTCACCGAAAGGGCCGTGGCCCAATATCAGGCCCTTGAGGCGCGCCAGGAAGGAATTCAAATCACGTTCATCTTGGTGTTCGTCGTGGTCGCGCTGTTGCTGCTGCTCGCCGCCGTCTGGACCGGTTTGACGTTCGCGACCCGGCTCGCGCGCCCGATCAGCAACCTGATCGGGGCCGCGGAACGGGTGAGCGCCGGCGACTTGACCGCACGGGTCGAAGCGACGACGGCCCGCGATGAACTGGGCGTGCTGTCGCGAGCATTCAACCGCATGACCGGCCAGCTCGAGGCACAAAGGCTTAGCCTCACGGAAGCCAACCGCGAGCTCGACGAGCGGCGCCGGTTCACGGAAACGGTGCTGGCGGGCGTGTCCGCGGGAGTCATCGGCCTCGATAGCAGCGGCAGTGTGCATTTGCCGAATCGCCGGGCATCGGAGTTGCTCGGTCAAAGCCTCGATGCGGAGATCGGCTCGGCGCTCGGCGATGTGGTCCCCGAACTCGTCCCGCTTCTGAGCGCCGTGATGGAGCGTCCGGAACGCGTCCACCGCAGCGAGCTCAAGCTGACCCGAGGCGAACGTCAACTCACGCTTTTGGTCAGCGCCGCGGCCGAGCGGCTGGGCGGCGAGGTGGTGGGCTACGTGGTCACTTTCGACGACATCACCGAGCTTCTCTCGGCACAACGCAAGGCGGCGTGGGCGGACGTCGCGCGACGCATCGCCCACGAGATCAAGAACCCGCTGACCCCGATCCAGCTTTCGGCCGAACGGCTCCAGCGCCGCTACGCAGCCGAGATCAAAAGCGATCCCGAGACTTTTGCCGTGTGCACCGAGACCATCATCCGCCAGGTGGAGGAGATCGGCCGCATGGTCGACGAGTTCTCGTCGTTCGCACGCATGCCCCAGGCCACGCTGAAGCCCGAGAACCTGACTGAGATTTGCCGCCAGGCGGTCTTCCTCGAACGCAGCCGCCATCCCGCTCTCGAGATCGCGTTCGAACCGGCGGGCGAGGCGGTTTGGCTGTATTGCGACCGCCAGCAAGTGGGCCGCGCGCTTACGAACGTACTCAAGAACGCGGCCGAATCCGTCGCGGTTCGGGGGTCGGATGACGGGGCGAGTGAACCGTCGGGCCGAATCGCGCTGGACGTGGTGACCAAGCGCGTTAGCGATGCGCCGGGCATCGCGATCGTCATCGAAGACGACGGCGTCGGACTTCCCGAACATGAACGCGACCGGCTGACGGAGCCTTACGTCACGACGCGCGAAAAGGGGACCGGCCTCGGCCTCGCTATCGTCAAGAAGATCATGGAAGATCATTTCGGCGACGTCGTCTTGGAGGACCGCCCGCAAGGCGGGGCGCAGGTGACGCTCGTGTTCGGGACCGAGGAAGCGGACGCGGCTTCGGCCGCGGAAGACGGCAAAGACGAAGAGCGCTCCAGGGCGCGGCGGATGGCGCGCGCGTTGAAGGACGCGGATCGGACGGCTTCCCATGGCTCTTGATATCCTGATCGTCGACGACGAGGCGGACATCCGGAACCTGACCTCGGGTATCCTCGAGGACGAGGGGTTCCAGACCCGCGAGGCCGCCGATGGCGCCGAGGCGCTGGACAACGTCGAAGGTCGGGTTCCCGGACTCGTGCTTCTCGATATCTGGCTTCAGGGGAGTGAGCTGGACGGCCTCGATCTTCTCCGCGTCATCAAAAAGAACCACCCCTCGGTCCCAATCGTCATGATGAGCGGCCACGGAACCATCGAAACCGCCGTGACCGCCATCAAGGAAGGGGCGTACGACTTCGTCGAGAAGCCGTTCAACGCCGAACGCTTGATCCTGGTGGTCAACCGCGCGGCCGAGGCCGCGCGCCTGCGCCGCGAGGTCGAGGAACTCCGCTCGCGGGCCGGACCTATGACCGATTTTGTAGGGCAATCTCCGGCCATCAATCAGGTGCGCCAAGCAATCGAACGGGTGGCGCCGACCAACTCGCGTGTCCTGATCACCGGACAGGAGGGAAGCGGAAAAGAGATCGTCGCCCGCTTACTCCACGCCAGTTCACGCCGCGCCGAAGGGCCGTTCGTGGTTTTGAATTGCGTCAACATCCAGCCCGATCGCATGGAGACGGAGCTTTTCGGCACCGAGACCGCGGAAAACGGCGACGATCGGCCGCGCAAGGTCGGCACCTTCGAGCGCGCCCACAACGGAACACTTTTTCTCGACGAGGTCGCCGACATGCCGCTCGAAACACAGGGGCGGATCGTGCGCGTTTTGCAAGAGCAGACTTTCGAGCGGATCGGAGGGACGACCCGGGTAGAAGTCGACGTCCGCGTGGTGGCGGCGTCGAACCGGGACCTGACCGAGGAGATGGCCGAGGGGCGTTTCCGCGAGGATCTGTTCTACCGGCTGGCTGTGGTGCCCATCAGCGTGCCGGCGCTGCGCGATCGGCGCGAGGACATTCCGCTTCTCGTCGATTACTTCATGGACCGGGTGGCGACCGCCTTGGGCCAGCCGTCGCGACGTCTCGGCGACGACGCCCTCGCGGCGCTTCAGGCCTACGAATGGCCCGGCAACGTGCGCGAGCTCCGCAACGTGGTAGAACGGCTGCTCATCATGGCGCCCGGTGATTCGAACGAGCCGCTGCACACCGACATTCTGCCGGCCGAAATCGGCGCGATCGCGCCGGCGGCCTTGCAGTGGGACAAAGGCAGCGAAATCATGGGGCTTCCGCTACGTGACGCGCGCGAGCTTTTCGAGCGCGAATACCTGCTCGCCCAGATGGCGCGGTTCAACGGCAACATTTCCAAAACCGCAGGGTTCGTGGGAATGGAACGGTCGGCGCTCCACCGGAAGCTCAAGTCCCTCGGTGTCCAAAGCACCGAATGGCGCCGCCGCGTCGAGGGTTGATTTGCCATGAAGGTCATCGTGTGCGGCGCCGGACAAGTGGGCTCGAACATCGCCCGCTATCTCGCCACCGAGGACAACGACATCACGGTGATCGACCAGTCGCCAGAGCTGGTGCGGCGCCTTACCGATACCGTCGACGTGAAGGGTCTCGTGGGGTACGCGTCGCATCCGGGCGTCCTCGAGCAAGCGGGCGCAGCGGTCGCCGACATGGTGATTGCGGTCACCTACGCCGACGAGGTCAACATGGTGGCCTGTCAGGTGGCGCACTCGATCTTCGATGTTCCGACCAAGATCGCACGCGTGCGCCATCAGGCGTATCTGCAGCCGATCTGGTCGAACCTGTTCTCGCGCGACAATATGCCCATCGACGTCATCATTTCGCCCGAGATCGAGGTGGCCCGCGCCGTCACCCGCCGCCTTCGCGTTCCGGGAAGTTTCGAGATGATTCCGCTGGCCGACGACAAGGTTCGCCTCGTCGGCGTCCGCTGTTCCGAGGACTGTCCCGTCGTCCACACGCCGCTGCGCCAGCTCACCCAGTTGTTTCCCGATCTCAACCTCGTCATCGTCGGGCTGTCGCGCGACGATCGGCCGATCGTCCCCAGCGCCGACGACCACATGCTTCCGGGCGACGAAGTGTACTTCGTGGTCGACACCGAGCAGGTGCCGCGCGCGATGGCGGCATTCGGCCACGAAGAGGCTGAGGCGCGCCGTCTTCTCATTTTTGGCGGTGGCAACATCGGCCGTTTCCTCGCCGAAGAGCTCGAACGCGATTTCGCCTGGGTCAACGCCAAGATCATCGAGCACAACCTCGAGACGGCGGAAGACGTGGCGAGCCGGCTCAAGAAGACCGTGGTGATCCGAGGCGACGTGCTCGATCCCGAGATTCTGGACGAAGCCGGCGCCTCGACGGCCGAAACGGTGGTCGCCGTGACCAACGACGACGAGACCAACATCCTGTCGTCTCTGTTGGCCAAGAGACAGGGCTGCCAGCGGGCCATCACGCTGATCAACAAGCAGACCTACACGCCGCTGGCCCCGTCGCTCGGGATCGACGTAGTCGTCAACCCGCAAAGCATCACGGTCTCCACCATTCTTCAGCATGTCCGGCGGGGACGCATCCACTCGGTTCACAGCCTGCGCGAAGGCTTCGGCGAGCTCATCGAAGCGGACGCGCTGGAAACCTCGAGTCTCGTCGGGCGATCGATCCGCGAAGCGAACCTTCCCGACGGCGTCCTGATCGGGGCCATCGTGCGCGACGGTCAAGTGATCAACCCGCGCGGCGCCACGGTTATCCAGTCCAAGGATCGGATCGTGCTGTTCGCGTCCGCGGACGCGATCCGCGACGTCGAGCGGCTGTTTTCGGTGCGCCTGGAGTTCTTCTGAGGGCGGACGCGCCGAGCGCTTGCGATTGGAGGCAGGGATCATGAAAGGCGTGCTCGGGGTTCTCGGCGGAATGGGACCGCTCGCGACCGTCGATTTCATGCGCAAGGTGATCGAGGTGACGCCGGTAACGCGGGACCAAGACCATCTTCCGATGATCGTCCATTCGATCCCCCAGGTCCCAGACCGCACGGCGGCGATCCTGCGGGGCGGGGAGACCCCGTTGCCGATGCTCGGCGACGGAATCGCCGCGTTGAATCGCGCCGGCGTCGATTGCATCGCGATACCGTGCAACACGGCGCACTACTGGTTCGAAGAGATGGAACGCGGATCGAAAGCACCCATCCTTCACATCGTCGACGCCGCGGCGGGCGCGCTCGATCGGCGCGGGTTCCACGGCGCCACGGTGGGGTTTCTGGGAACGACCGGGACCATCGCGAGCGAGATCTATCAGTCGCGACTCGAAGCGCGCGGGTACACATGCCTCGTACCCGAGCCGGGTGTGCAGGACGACCGCGTCATGGCCGGAATCACCGAGGTAAAGGCGGGACGCCTCGACGACGCCAAGCGCATTCTCGAGGATGCGGCGACGGGGCTTCGCGCCCGCGGCGTGGCGACGATCGTACTCGGTTGCACCGAGATCCCGGTGGTGCTCGACGACGACGCCCTCTATCTGGACGCCACCAAGGCCCTCGCCGAGGCTTGCGTAACCTGGTTCGTCGAGCGCGGCCGCCTGGCCCGGGCGAGCTAGGCGAGGAATCGTGCGGCCCGAGGCCATCCTCTTCGATTGGGACAATACGCTGGTCGACACCTGGTCCGCGATTCACGAGGCGTTGAACGCCACGCTGGTCGCCTTCGGGCACGCTCCTTGGACCCTCGACGAGACTCGCGATCGGGTCCGCAAATCCATGCGCGACAGTTTCCCGGCGCTTTTCGGCGACGCCTGGCGCGACGCCGGCGAGACGTTCTACCGGCACCTCGACGCCGTTCACCTGGATACGCTCGCTCCGCGGCCGGGCGCGCGGCGGATGCTGGACGAGCTATCCGACGCGGGCTTCTATCTGGGTGTCGTCAGCAACAAAAAGGGCGAAGTTTTGCGCGTGGAGGCTGCACATCTTGGTTGGGAACGGTATTTCGCGAAGATCGTGGGCGCGTTCGACGCTGCGCGCGATAAACCGGCGCCGGACCCGGTGGACATGGCGCTCTTCGGAAGCGGGATCGAGCGCGGCGACAAGGTCTGGTTTGCCGGCGACACAGACGTCGATCTTGCGTGCGCCTTCAATTCTGGCTGCGTGGGCGTGCTGGTGCGAAGAAAACCGCCCGCCGAGACTGAATTCGGGGCGACCCGCCCGACCTGGCATTTCCCCGACTGTCTGACGCTTTCCAAGACTGCGCGGAATCTGTAAGCTGTTTACCGTTGAGGATGCTGTTCGACCCAGAGGGAGGGGAACAGGGGATCCAAAACCGCAACGACCGGATACAACGGCTGCGTGTGCTCTTGTATGGGCAACGCGCCGAGCAACAAGGCACAAGCCATGTCCTCTGAAAAGACCCAGAATGTTCAGGACGTGTTCCTGAACCACATTAGAAAGAACAAGACCCCCGTCACGATCTTTCTGGTCAACGGGGTCAAGTTGCAGGGAATCGTGACTTGGTTCGACAATTTCTCGGTGCTGTTGCGCCGGGACGGACATACGCAACTGGTGTACAAACACGCGATCTCGACGGTCATGCCCGCCGTCCTGATCCAGTTGTTTGAGCCCGACAAAGAAGCAGCCGAAACCACCGCCGAGGCCACCGCGGAATAGTTTGGGCGTGAGCTCCCAAAACGGGACGGAGAACTTCGGAAAGGCGAACGGCGGCCAACGCTGCATCGTCGTTCATCCGCACCTCGGCGGCCGTGACGGGACCGCCCGCACCCCCGATGCGCGCCTCGACGAGGCGACGGGACTCGCGTGCGCCATCGAGCTCGACGTCGTCCACGCCGAGGTGGTCCGCATCAACCGGCCGCGATCCGGTACGTTGTTCGGTCCCGGCGCCGTTTCGCGGCTTGGCGAGATCATCGCCGAAGCGCGCACCGGCCAGGACGGCGGCGCCAACGAACGCGAAAACGGATCGCCCGCGGTTATCGCGGTGATCGACGCCGCCGTGACGGCCGTGCAACAGCGCAATCTCGAACGCGCCTGGCAATGCAAGGTGGTGGACCACACCGGCCTCATCCTCGAGATCTTCGCTGCCCGGGCGCGGTCCCATGAGGGTCGTCTACAGGTGGAGCTGGCGGCGCTCACCTACCAGCGCTCGCGCCTGGTGCGCACGTGGACGCACCTTGAGCGCCAACGGGGCGGATTCGGATTCCTCGGCGGACCCGGCGAGACCCAGATCGAATCCGACCGCCGCCAGATCGGCGAGCGCATCCAGCGTATCGAAAGAGAGCTCTCGCGGGTTTCGCGGACGCGTGCGCTGCACCGCCGCGCGCGGCGCCGCGTTCCGTATCCGGTGGTCGCCCTCGTCGGTTACACGAACGCCGGCAAGTCCACGCTGTTCAACAAGCTCACCCGCGCCCACGTATCGGTCAAGGCGATGCTGTTCGCGACCCTGGATCCGACCATGCGAAGCCTCCGGCTTGCCAGCGCGCGCAACATCATCCTTTCCGACACCGTCGGCTTCATCTCCGATCTTCCGCACGAGCTGGTGGCTGCGTTCCAGGCGACGCTCGAAGAGGTGTGCGAGGCCGATCTGGTGGTTCACGTGCGGGACGCGGCCCATCCCGACATGGAAGCGCAGCGAGCGGACGTTGAGCGGGTGCTGGAGGACCTTGGCATTGATGCGGCGAGCGACGGAATCGTAATCGAAGCCTTGAACAAGATCGACCTTCTCACGCCCGAGCAACTGGGCGAGACCGCCAATCGCGCCAAGCGAAGCAATGAGCCGACGGTCCTGGTCTCGGCGCTGACGGGCGAGGGGTGCGACGCCTTGTTGGCGGTTCTCGACGAGCGACTTTCCGCGGACTACGCACTGGTGGACGTACGCCTCAGCATCGACGATGGGGCCGCCTTGGCTTGGCTCTACGACCGCGGCGAGGTGATCGAGCGCCGCGAGGACGACACGGCCATCCACCTCAAGGTGCGCTTGGCGCCCACCGACGCCGCCCGGTTCGCCCGGCGGACGGAATCGTAGCCAGTGGATTTTTTGATCATCGCCCTGGTCGCCGTCGTTGCGGTGATCTACTTCGCCAACAAGTTCGAGGGCGATCCGACGACCAAGTCCAACGACCAGCTCGTGCGCGAATACACGGTCTATCTCAACAGGCAGAATCGCCGCATCCGGATGACCCGGATGCCGATTGCGGCAGGGCAACCTCAGCCCTCGTCCGCCGCCGCCGAGCTCCGGCGCCGCGGCATCGATCCCGACAAGGCCATCGACGAGAAGTTCGATGCGCGCGCCGAGAGCCGGCCGATGCGCTGGGAGGCGTGCGCGCTTCACGGCTTCGAAGGCGCGCGCCTCTCAGGTGCGGCGCGCGGCACGCAAGACGGCGCGGGCCTCTCAGGAGCGGAGCGCGGCACGCAAGACGCCGCGGGACCGACCGACGACTAGGCGGTGCGGCGGCGCGCGGTTCAGACGATCCCCATGTCCTTGAGCTCTTGGACGGCCGCGGCGTCCATGTCGAGCCACGCGCGCAACACCTCGGCGGTGTCGGCGCCAAGCGCGGGCGGGGCGCGGCGAGGCGCGTTTGCCCTGTCGTCGAGGCGCACGCCGGTGTTGACCTGCGGGACGCTCGCGCGGCCCTCGCGTTCGAGCCCATAGAACAGGCCACGCTCGATCAAGGCCTGGTCGCCGGCAACCTCGTCGAGACGGTTGATGGGACCGGCGGGGATACTCTCGCGCGCGAACAGCGCGAGCCAGTGCGCCCGCGGCTCGGCCCCCAGCACGGTTTCGATCTCGGCCACCAGCGCGGCGCGCGCCTCGCGCCGGTCCGCGTTGGTCGCGTAACGCGAATCGTCGGCCATTTCGGGCCGCCCGACAGCCTTCCAGAACCGCTTCCAGATCGCATCGCTTCCGAGCCCCAGCGTGATCGGTCCGTCGGCGGCGTGGAAGGTCTGATAGATGGCGATCACGCTGTCCTTGGCGCCGGTGCGCCGAGGCAGCTCGCCCGAGCCGAGGTAACTCACCAGCCGGGGCGTCATGAAGCGAGTCATGCTCTCGACCAGCGAGACGTCGATCTTGCGGCCGCGCCCGCTGCGGGTGCGTGCGAACAGCGCCGCGGTCACGGCCAGCGCCGCGTCCATGCCTGCGAGCATGTCGGCGGCCGGCGTGCCGATCTTCTGCGGATCGTTCTCGGCCTCGCCGGTCAGGTCCATGACGCCGCTGTAGCCCTCGGCGATCAGGTCGTAACACGGATACGCGCTCCGCGCGCCCGTCAGCCCGAAACCCGTGATGGCGGCAAAAATGAGA
>JASMAE010000119.1 GCA_030754475.1 Rhodospirillales bacterium | reverse complement strand
CGCGCCAACGTCGCCTTTTTCCCGATCCCCGAGGCCGCTGAAGGGGCGGGCTTCCGGGCGTGCCGCCGCTGCCGGCCGCAAGTGGCGCGGGCCGCCGAGCCAAAGCTCGACGCGGTGCGCCGGGCCTGTGCGTTCATCGAGGGCGAGACCGAACGCAAGCCGACGTTGGCCGACGTCGCCGCGTGCGTGGGCCTAAGCCCTCATCATCTGCAACGGGTGTTCACGGGCGTCATGGGAATCTCGCCGCGCGCTTACGCCGAGGCGCTCCGCTTCGGGCGCTTCCGGGGTGCTTTGAAAGCGGGCGAGGCGG
The DNA here is from genome assembly GCA_030754475.1 of Rhodospirillales bacterium. Taxonomy (GTDB): domain Bacteria; phylum Pseudomonadota; class Alphaproteobacteria; order Rhodospirillales; family JASLLV01; genus JASLLV01. Next base: position 8,245 of record JASMAE010000119.1, on the reverse strand, counting down.
TCGCGCCGGCGCTTTATGGTGCCGACTTCGGCTCGTCGTCGCGGCTGTACGAGAAGGCGGCTGGGCGCCTCGGGATGACGCCGGCCACCTACGCGAAGGGGGGCAAGGGCGCGCACATCTCCTATGCGCTCGCGCCGAGCCCGCTTGGGCGATTGCTCGTCGCCGCGACCCAGGCCGGCGTGTGCATGGTGAGCCTGGGGTCCCGGGATTCCGATATCGTCGCCGCGCTGAGAGCCGAGTTCCCGCACGCGCGGATCGTCCGCGACGAGGGCGATTTGGCCGACGAGGCCGGCGCCATCGTTGCCCACCTCGAGGGACGCGAGCCCCACGTCGATCTGCCGCTCGACGTTCGCGCGACGGCGTTCCAGTGGCGGGTGTGGGGTTCCTTGCGGACGATTCCGCCCGGCGAGACGCGAAGCTACGCAGAGCTGGCGCACGCGATCGGCCAACCGCAAGCGGCGCGTGCAGTCGGGCGCGCCTGCGCGACGAACCCCGTTTCCCTGATCGTACCGTGCCACCGCGCTGTCGGCGCGGACGGGAAGCTGACGGGATATCGCTGGGGCGTCGAGCGCAAGAGGGCGCTTCTCGAAGGCGAGCGCGCCCGCGCCAACCCGCCGGTCCGGCCGAGGATGAGGCGGGGCCCGCAATCCTGATGGCGATTCGTGGAGGAACGAGACATGTCTCTCGTCGAAGGCGTCCTATTTGCCTGCACGCCGGTCGCTCTTCGCGTGCCCGCACTCACCCGACTCGTCGGCGCCTTGGCGCGTGCGGCGGACACGATCGACGAATGGCACGAGAGGGCGCGCCAGAGGCATAGGCTCGCCACACTCGACGCGCGGATGCTGGCCGACATCGGCGTCACCCGGGCCGAGGCGCTCAGCGAGGCGGACAGGCCTTTCTGGCAGGCGTGACGCGGTGGGTCCAATTGCCACGCGCGATCCGTGCCGCCTATAAGGGGACATGTTCAAGGCCCGCGCGACAGCGCGTCCCCACCCCGAATCCCTGATCATCAGCGGACTTCTCACGATTCTCGTCGCGCTCGGCCAGATCGCGACGGGCACGTATCTTCCTTCGCTCCCGTCGCTGGTGGTCGAACTGCAAGCGACGCCGGTGCAGGTAAACCTGACGCTGACGGTGTTCCTCGCCGCGTTCGCGGTCTCGCAACTCTTCTACGGGCCGCTGTCGGACCGTTTCGGACGCCGCCGCACGCTGCTCGGGGGTCTTTGCATCTACCTCGTGGCCAGCGTCGCCTGCACGTTCGCTCCGGACATCGAGTCCCTGATCGCCGGGCGATTCGCCCAGGCGGTCGGCGCGTGCGCGGGGCCGGTGGTCGGCCGCGCCATCGTCCGCGACGTCTACGGCCGTGAGCGCGCCGCCAAGGTGCTGTCCTACCTCGGTGTCGCCTTCGCCGTCTCGCCGGCAATCATGCCGATCATCGGCGGCTACCTTCAGGTGTGGTTCGGGTGGCGGGCCGTCTTCCTGTTCCTCTCGGCCGTCGCCGGATCGGTGCTGTTTGCGGTCGCGTTCCTCCTGGACGAGACCAACCGGAACCCCGATCGCCGGGCGCTGAATATCGTCAGCATCGGCCGGAACTACCGGATGCTGCTGGGAAGCGCCGAGTATCTGGGCTACGCCTTCTCCGTCGCCTTCGTCTTCGCGGGCCTCGTGGCCTACATCGCGGCCTCGCCGTTCCTGTTCATCGACACCTTCGGGCTGAGCCCGGACCAGTACGGCTTGCTGTCCATGTTCAACGTCACGGGCTTCCTCGCGGGAAATCTCACTTCCGGGCGGTTCACCGTGCGCGTCGGCGTCGAGCGCATGGTGCTTTTGGGCGTAAGCCTGTCACTCGCGGGTGGCTTGGCTATGGTGGCGACGGCGCTCCTCGGCGGGGTCGGCGTGTTCGCCGTGATTTTGCCGATGATCCTCTTCCTCGCCGGCATGGGCCTCGTCTTTCCCAACGCCATGGCCGGCGCGCTGGGTCCCTTTCCGAGGGCGGCCGGCGCCGCATCGGCGCTTCTGGGTTTCTTGCAGATGAGCGCGGCCGCGGCGTCCAGCGTCATCGCTGGCTCGCTGGTCCACACCACGCAGCTTCCGATGGCACTCAGCATCACCGCCGTTTCCGCGACGGCCTTCCTTGCGTTCGTGACGCTTTCGTGGCCCAGACGAGATCGCGGTCGCTCGGTTTCGCCAAGGCACGATCCACCGAGTGCGTGATTCTGGTTTGTACCGTTGAGATCAAACGCGATCCGCTCTATGCGCAGGGTCAGAATGCGCAGGGTTAGATTCGGCGATCGAGAAACGCGCCCAGGCGCCCGGCCGCGCAAAGCGCGAACCTGAGGATCTGAGCCCTGCGTCTCGCGCCGTTGAGCGGTCTTTCAGGCGCCGGCCTAAGCACGGCGGCCGAAAACGAATCGGCGACCATCACGCCGCATTCGGCGGGCAGTTCGATCACTGGAAAGTCGCGACCGACGGCGAAATAGAACGAATCACAATAATCGAGATATTCCGGCCACTTGCCATCGGCGCGGAAATCAGCGAGCGAGGACTTGACCTCGACGATGATGAAGCTTCCTGCCCGATCGAGGCCGATGACATCGACCCGGCGCCGCGAGCGCAGCTTGAATTCGAGCACCGCTGCGTACCCCATGTCGCCGAGCAGCCGGCATGCGCCGCGCGCGATCCCGCCCGCCGCGCCGGCAGCCACCGGTGGTGGCGCATTTGCGTCGAAGGATCGTTTGTTCATTGATTGTTCTCCACCCGCGCCTCGTAATAGCGCGCCCGGCGGGCGGGGATCAAGCGCGGTGGGTCGTATCCGCGAACCCTTGGTGGCGACGCGCCGGCAGTGTTTAATCGTTCGAGTTCGCATTCCCGTCCGCGAACCGACCGGCCCCGCGCAAGGGAGGAAGCCATGACCGCCGCCACCGTCACCAAGCTCGCGTTCCCATCGCTCCGCGATCGCGTGGGCGCCGAGGAATGGGAGACCCGCGTGGAACTCGCCGCCTGGTGGCGCACCACGGCTGGACCCACATGATCTTCAACCACATCTCGGCCAGAGTGCCGGAGACGAAAGATCAGTTCCTCATCAATCCCCGCGGCCTACACTTCGAGGAGATCACCGCGTCGAGCCTGGTGCGGATCGACGTCGACGGCAACGTCTTGAGCGAGACCGACTACGAGGTGATCGAGGCGGGCTTTGTGATCCACAGCGCGGTTCACCGCGCGCGCCACGACGTCGCTTGCGTCCTTCACACCCATACCGAGGCGGGCATGGCGGTCGCCGCGCAAGCGTGCGGGCTATTGCCGCTCAGCATGAGCGCGTGCCGGTTCTACAACCGCATCGGCTACCACGACTACGAGGGCGTCACCCTCGACCTCGACGAGCGCGAGCGCCTGGTGGCCGACCTCGGCCCGCACATGGCCGTAATCCTGCGCAACCATGGGCTCTTGACCTGCGGGCGCACCATCGGTGAGGCGTTCTGTCTGATGTACGAGCTCGAGAAGGCGTGTGCGTCGCAGGTGCTCGCCCAGGCGGGTGGCGCGCTTCACATCCCGCCGCCGGAGGTGTGCGAGCATTCGGCTGGGCAGAGCTCGGGCCGGAACACGGGCGAGGCGTCATGGCCGGCGTACGTGCGGATGATGGACCGGCTCGATCCGTCGTACCGCGACTAGCGCTTCATCCATTTACCCGGCTCGACCGCGCGCCAATTCCGGCATCACGAGAGCGCGCGCGTTCCTTAGCTGCGCCCGTAGGCGGCCCGCGGTGGGCCCCGGCTTGATCCAACGCGCCAGCGCCGGCCATCCCGCCTCGAAGACTTTGGCTCGATTTGCGTTTCCGCCGAGCGAGCATCCGTATTAAACAAAGGATGGCTGCATCGAAATGGGCAGGCCAGGGGACCGACATGGCCGCCACACTCGGCAACGTCTCCCAACCTTTTCCCTTCCACCGTCGATCTGGCGGGACCGAGCTTGAAGCCGGAGTCACAGAGAAACTATCGCTTCGCGTGATTTCCGGGACTCCGACATGAACCGATTATTGCTGCTTTCAATGCTTGTGTGCGTGTCCACCATCGCGCCGACTTCGGCTCAGGATTTCGAAGCGGGACAGCGGGCATTCCGAGCGCAGGACTACGTGACCGCGATCCGCGAATGGACTTCCCTGGCAAATGCGGGGAACGTCCGGGCCCAGTTCAACCTTGCCGAAATGTACGCCGAGGGGAGGGGCGTAGAGAAAGACATCAAGCAGGCGGCGGATTGGTATCGCATGGCGGCCGAGCAAGATTACGTGCGAGCGCAGGTAAGACTCGGAGAGCTTTACGAAGCCGGTCGCGGCTTCACGGAAGCACGGAAATGGTATCTCAAGGCCGCCGAGCAGGGCGTCGCCCGGGCCCAGTATACGCTCGCGCGGATGTATTGGTCCGGACGCGGAGTGACCAAGGACTACGCCGAAGCGGCCAAGTGGTATCGAAAATCGGCGGAACAAGATTATGCCAAGGCCCAATCCTCGCTCGGCTATCTGTACATGCAAGGACAGGGCGTACCGAAAAGCAGCAAGGATGCGGCGCGATGGTTCCACAAGGCGGCGAACCTGGGCAACGAGGTGGCGCAGTATCGGCTCGGTAACCTGTTTGCGCTCGGTGAAGGTGTGATCAAGGATGAGGTCGCGGCTTTCTATTGGCTCACCGTCGCCATGAACGGGAGTACCGGGAAACTCAAGGAGGATGCCGCCGCGGAGCGCGCGAGTCTCGAGAACGCCCTGACGCCCGAGCAGATAGCGAGTATTGAAGAACGCGCGCGCGCGTGGCACGTCAGCCTTCCGAACTAGCCAAACGTTGCTGAACGTGCACCGACCCGGATCCGGGCGGCGGTTCCGCGCCCGGAAAGACGCGAAGGTCGCGTCGGCGGCGGTGAAAGCGATAACCGCCGAGCGCGCCTTGATCGGGTTTAGATCGAGGACACAGCCGATCGCGCGAAGCAGATGATCGCCCGCTACACGATCTTCGAGGCCGATCTCACACCTTCGCCGGGTTCGGGCGCCACGTCCGGTAAGGGGTCTATTGCCGACGAACGAAGGGATCGGCCGAAGCGGCCGGTCATGGCCAACAGCAGCCCAAAAGAAAACCCTTATGGAATGCTGGCCTGCGGATTTAGAAAGCGCCGTTTCTTTACCTAGACGACGGTGGTGGGCGCCGTCCACAGCACCAACAGCGGAAGTTCGCAGGCAATGCAGAGCCGCGATCCGCGTGGCCGGATTGGCGGCAACAGGCGTATTGTCTTGACTTGCCGGCACCGAAAGCGCCTTAATAGCGCCAGCGACATTCCCTTCAAGGTCGAGTTTTGATCGCTCGCCGGCCCTACAACTTCTTAGGGCCAGCCACGTTTCTCTCCGACATATTTGGGCGTTTCGTTAGACGGGCCACTGCCAAGGGTACGCCACGTCGGAAATGCTTGCATCATGCTTGCGCGCCCGCCGTTCCGATTTCGGGGCGGAGGGTTACGACAACTTAATCGAGAAAGAACCAAAGAATACATGACCGAATTTGCGGGCCTCGAATTGGCCCAACCCATCCTTCGCGCCATCGCGGACGAAGGCTACACCACACCTACCCCGATCCAGGAGAAGTCTATCCCGCCGCTGCTCAAGGGCCGCGACCTGCTGGGCGTCGCCCAGACCGGTACCGGCAAGACGGCCGCCTTCGCCCTGCCCCTGCTGCACCGTCTGGCGGAATGCGCCATCATGCCCCACCGCCGCCAGCCGCGCGCCCTGATCCTTGCCCCGACCCGCGAACTCGCGGCCCAGATCGAAAACAGCTTCAGGACCTACGGCCGCCATTTGCACCTGTGCTCGACGGTGGTCTACGGCGGCACCTCCATCCGTCCCCAGATCCAGACTTTGGCCCATGGCATCCACATCCTGGTCGCCACCCCGGGTCGGCTCATCGACCTGATGAACCGGGGCCATTTGCGGCTTGACGCGGTCGAGGTCTTCATCCTCGACGAGGCGGATCGCATGCTCGACATGGGCTTCATCCGCGACGTGAAGAAGATCGCCGCGGCCCTGCCCAAACGCCGCCAGACGGCCCTGTTTTCGGCCACCATGCCGAAATCGGTCCAGAGTCTGGCGGACAGTCTGCTAAGCGATCCGGTACGGGTCGAGTCCGCCCCGTCCGCAACCACCGTCGAGATGGTGGAGCAGCGGGTCCTTTTCGTGGCCAAGGACAAGAAGCGGGCGCTAATCGGCGAACTGCTGAATGACAAGGGCCTTGAGCGGGTGCTCATCTTCACGCGCACCAAGCACGGCGCCGACCGCGTCGCCCGTCACCTGGACCGCTGCGGCATCCGCTCCGACGCCATCCACGGGAACAAGGCCCAGAATGTCAGGCAGCGGGTCCTCAAGGACTTCCGTTCCGGGCGCATCCGGGCGCTGGTGGCGACCGACATCGCGGCGCGCGGCATCGACGTAGAGGGCGTGACACACGTCATCAACTTCGAACTGCCCAACGATCCCGAAAGCTACGTACACCGCATCGGACGCACGGCGCGGGCCGGTGCGGCGGGCATCGCCATCTCGTTCTGCGACCACGACGAGCGCACCTACCTGCGCGACATCGAAAAGACCATCCGCCAAAGCGTGCCGGTGGTCGAGGATCACCCATACCACTTGGCCGAGATCGCAAACGATCCTGGACCAGCCAAGCGCGGCCCCCAGCAGAAAAAGCGCTCGGGCCACCGCGGCCGCCACCGCGCTACGCAGACGGCAGGCATGGCGGCGTAGCCCCAGCCGGAAAAAGACGATAGAGGGACGATACGGAGGATATGGAGAATAGGCGCTTCGTGCTTCGCACGTTTCTCCCAATCCTCCCGTCCCCGCTTATTCCCTGATAGGATGAACTCTCATGGAGCAGGAGGACACGATGTCCGAGTCGGATACCTCACAAATCCAAGCGTTTTCGCCCGGTAAACTGGCGCGACGAGAAAAAATCGCCGAAGCGAGGGAACGTCACAGAATCGAGTACGAGGCGATCACCACCGTTCGCAATTGTCTGGCCTGTGGGGAAGAGTTCCGCTCCGAAGGGGCGCACCACCGTTTGTGCAGCCGGTGCCGGAGCCGGCGTTGAGAACGCCAATATCATTGATGGCCGGAATGTCGCCGTTCGGCCAGGAGCCGACATCCAGTCGTCCGTGAGACATGGTCTCTCGCCGCCACGAGTCTCATGGCGCAAACGGCGGCCGGCTAGACCGAGTGCCGCGCCAGCGCGCACACCGCCGTGGTGGGAACGGGTCACAAAAGTAATTTGACCCTTTTACGACGAATTATACGATTCTCAATTCATGCAAATGCATGGACGAACCAACAATCGGTGATGCGTTGAGCGAACGGGCCTAGGTGCTCGTAGCGAAAGTTCAGCGAGACAAATCGCGGCGAAGCGGCTGTCCGAATGGACGGTAATGAACAGGGCTTCCGCCCGTCTCACTGCGGATCAACGGGGCCGTTTCCAGGAAGGCCCCGTTGGCGTTGGTTGCGGTCTTCTTCCGTTCACACGGTTGTCTCATCTCCACGCATCCGCGGCCGGCCGCAAGAGGCGTGTGAGGGCCGTAGCGGCGTGGTCGAGGAATCGTCGAGACCGCGTCACATCGCCCGCCGGTCGAGCGTCCGTCCGCGAGTTTCCCTCGGTCGCCCAAAGCCCGACGCGCGCCCGCGGAGGATCGAGGCCGCGTCCTTCGGTGTCACGTCCCCGGTCGCGGTATCGTGCCGCGTCTGCGCCTTGCCGGCGCGGACGTTGCCTTCGCGTCCGAACGTTTCTTGTTCGCATGCGTCGGTGGGCTTTTGCGCGCCGGTTTGGCCCCGGCGGCGGTTTCGCGCATAGGACCCGCGTACTCGGTTGAATGCGATGCGCGCTCGGCTTGCTGCCTTTGCCCGAGTTCGGTCGCCGACTTCTTGAGCTGTTCGACGACGTCCGAACCCCATTTCGCGGCCTCGGAAAGCGCGGTGCCCGTCCGCGACCTGATTTCGTCAAGCGCCGCATCCGAGCGTTCCGCCACGTCCCCATAGGTCGAACTGATGTGCTCGCCCCAGTCGCTCGCCGCTTCCTGCATGTGTTTCAGCGATAGATCGGAAAGGAACCGACGGTCGGCAAGCTCCTTCATGCTTTTCGAGATGTCGTCGAGTGTTTCCGCGAACGTGTCCGTCGTCAGATGATTTGAGACAGATGGCCGGAAGAACTAACGGAGGCTCTGGCTCACCTGG
>JASMAE010000118.1 GCA_030754475.1 Rhodospirillales bacterium | reverse complement strand
GCCGGCGTGTCATCGATTTCCTCGTTGTCGCTGATACGTCGCCCAATGATGTTGTCGCGCTCGCCCTCGGACATCGCCTCGAAATGATCGAGATCATGCACCCATTGCTGGGTTGCGACGAAGCTGGAACCATTGAGCCCGGGTTCCGCCCCTCCAACGATCGCCGCTTCGCGCGCCGCATCTCCTTCGGGATTTTCGGTGCCGTCCTCGTAACCCGTCAGATCGAGGCCGCGATCGTACTTGAAGCCGTCTACCATCCGCCCGCAGCGAAATGCCGGTCGAAGCACGCGTGGGAACGCGCGCGCCGAATGCGTGATCCGTCCGCGGTCACTGCCCCGAATCCAGCACCAGATGTCGGCTTGTGTCGATGGGATCTCGCAACCGGGTTCGCTCAGCTTAGGAAACGGACGAAGTCCCTCGATCGAATGCCCCAGCCCTTGAATCAATCCTGGACCAACGCCAACGACCGACTCTTGATCAATGGGCCGCGATGCGAGGTCGCGAAGGACGGGAACCGGATCGGAATCAGGGATGGCGCCAAACTCCAGAGATCGCGAGAGGCTCGGAACAGGCGCAAGAATGCCGGGCTGGGGTGCGCTCATTTCGAAGGGTCCACGTGGCTGCGGGCGGAGCGATACGACTTCATCATCGTGCCCCCGGCGAGCCCTCGAGGCAAGACGCTGTTGGTGTCACGGCAATAGGATCTCGCGCCCACATGTTTCCGCTTCCGCCAACAAGGCGACATGAACCCTTTTCGCCGGGGCGTCCGCGCCTAGGGCCTGGACCCAAAGCGGACATTGATCGGTTTATCGGGTTCCGCACGGGTGTATCGAGAATCAGGGATGGTCGTATCCTCGTATCCCGATGTCCCGAGGCAGTGTGACACCTGCCCCGCGGTCATACGGCATGGGTTGGGAGGATGTAGAACGCGATGGCGGCAAAGAAACAAACGCTTCCTGTGACAACGAACAGATGCCACACCGCCCGATTGAATGGCAAGCTATGCCAGAGATAGAAAATGACGCCTAAGGAATAGGCGAGGCCCCCGGAGACAAGGAAGCCGATGCCCGAGATGCCAAGGCCATCGAAAACGGGCCTGGCCCAGGCAATGATGAGCCACCCAAGCGCCAAGTACAGGCCGATCCGCAGTTTCAACAGCTGCCGCGGCCACGCGATCCGAAGGACCATCCCCACCAAGGCCAGCGCCCACACGGCCGTCATGAGGGCCCAACCTGAACGACCTCCGAGACCGAGCAGGACGACCGGAGTGTAGGTTCCCGCGATAAGCAGATAGATGGTGCAGTGATCGATGGTACGAAGGATGCGCTTGGCCTGAACGTGCCGGATACCGAGGTAGAGCGTCGAAGCAAAAAAGGCCAGAACGAGCGTCCCGCCATAGACGGCCACGCTTGCGACAGGCAAGGCCCCGTAAGGAATCGCGAGGTCGATGATGACCACCAGACCGATGACGCTGAGCACGGTGCCCACCGCTTGAATGGCCGTACTCGCAATTTCCTCGGCCCGCGTGCCAAGCGCCTTGTTTTCTGCCACCGATGTCATGATCGCCTTTCGGGGATCGCGCCGAGCCCACCGCCACGTCGTCGTTACCAGCAATGCTATGGGGTAGCGTAGCAGCGGCGCGCCATGTTCGGAACCGAACGCCACGACCACTCTTCGCTGAACAAGCGGACGTTCGGCCGCGGACCTCCGGTATTTGGCCCTTGGCAGACGTACGTGGTGGCGCCGCTGTCGGTCCGGTTCTAACCCATGGCCGACTTCCGAGAGCCGTAGTCAATAGCTTGATTCCTAAACTACGATTTTCGGTCAATAAGCCGACACGCAGCTTGGCTCAACGTTGGGGTTCTTCAAGCCTTCCGCTTCAGCGGCTCGACAATTTAGGCACCCTTCCTCTGTCGGCTTCCCAGATTCGCGATCCATCGGCCGGGTCGTCGATCGGGGGAATTCTATTGTTTGGTCCCGGCGGCCATTGTCCGGTTTTCACGCTGGCTGATGTAGATAACGGCGGCGAAGATCAGGATGCCGCCGGCCCAAGCCCAGACATCCGGGACCTCAGAGAAGACGAGGTAACCGATGATGGAGGCCCACACCAGCTTGGTGAAATCCAAGGGCAGCACCGCCGAGACATCGGCCTCGCGGACGGCTTGGGCCATGCATAACTGACGGCCGCTACCGAACACGCCCATCGCCACCAGCCACGCCAATTCTTCCCAAGTCGGTGTTCGCCAAAAAGGCAGGGATGCGAGCAGGGCGAAGGGAGCAACGAAGATGCTCAAATAAAGAGTCGCGGTGAGGCTGGAATCGGTTCGCGAGATGGTCTTGAGCACGATCATTTGCGCCCCCCACAGAATCGCGGCGCCGAAGGCGAGCAGGGCGCCCGAGCTAATCTCCACAAGTCCGGGGCGCAGAATGACCAGAGCCCCAGCAAACCCCACTGCGAGTGCCGTGAGGCGGCGCGCCGATCTCACCCTCGATGGCTCGGCAGATGGCGAGAAGCCGCGCCTCGGTGCCGCCGGCCGAGACCACCTGCAAGCCGATGGGTAAGTCTCCCGGCTCTTGTACCGGAACGGAGGCGGCGCATGTCCGTCATCAAAACAATTGGGCCGCCTGAGCCTGTTTGATAACTGAGGATCTGGCTCATCTTGGTTTGATGTTAAGCCGCTTGGCGTTGATGTTTCAAGCGGCGCTTCTGGATGGTCATTTTCTTGATCTTTTTTCTCC
>JASMAE010000117.1 GCA_030754475.1 Rhodospirillales bacterium | reverse complement strand
CTACGCTTGTCGTTGTCGACGCCTACCACATCCAGTCCGTTGCCGGCTAACAGCCGGACCGCTTCTGAGCCGATCAGGCCGGCGTAACGGGTGACGACGGCGACGCTCACGCTTCACCGCCCCGCCCGGCGAACGGCCGCGAACCGAAACGCGTGGCAAGGGCCATACGCCCGAGAACACGCAAGTAACCGCCGCCCGACCGCCACAGCTTGAAGCTGGAGTGGCCCATGTCGCGGTCGCGATTGATCCACGAGATCGGAACTTCTTCGAGCGCGCACCCCGAAAGCGCGAGTTGGACGCCGATCTCGGCGTTGGCGGCGAATCCCGTCTCGCGGACGTGCAGTCGCTTCACGATGTCGCTGCGCATCAGCTTGAGGTTGTTGGTGAGATCGCGACGGCGCAGCCGAAACAGCGCGTTGACGATCACGTGGAACGCCCGGTTGGCGAGTATCTTGGTGAAGGGATAGTCGATCAACACGCTGTGGCGGGAGAAGCGGCTGCCGAGCACCACCTCGGCGCCCGCGGCGACAGCATCGAACATGTCCTCGAGCTCGGGCAAAAGGTGCTGGAAATCGCAGTCCATGGAAAGGACGTAGCGTCCGCTCGCGGCCCGAAAACCGTCGGCCAGCGCCCGGCCGACGCCACTCGGCGGGGCGCGGATCACGGGCACGATTCGCGCGTCGTCTGCGGCCAGGGCCTCGATCGCGGCGCGCGTGGAATCGGTGCTGTTGTCGTCGACGAGCACGATTTGGTGGAGGTATTCGCCGAAATGCGCGCGCAAGCCGTCCGCGAGCGGGCCGACGTTCATCTCCTCGTCGTGGCAGGGAACGACGACGGAAACGGCGCCGCGAAGATTGTCGTGACGGACGAGCGAGACCTTGTCCCTGGGCGCATCGCCGGGAGACTTCTTGGCATGGATCAAAATGCGCCCCGCGAGGGCGCGAACGCCGGGCGCGTTTTCCAAGAGGATCGAGAGGTTGCGCAAGAGCCAGACCAGCCGCGGCGTCAACGGTGCATAAACGAAATCCGTGAACCGCGCGGAGATGTCGTCGAACCCCGCTTCCGCGACCAAGGGTTCGAGTTCGGGCCGGCTGAACAGGAGTTGCGCGCGCGGACGTCCGAACATGCGCTTGAGCGCGTCGCGTAGCGCGAAGACGGGGTTCCAGGGATTGGATTCGAAGAAGACGCACTCGCCGCCGTCCTCGAGAAGCCCGAACACCATGCGAAGGAGTTGCGACGCGTTGTCGCGGTCGAGGAGGTTCTGGACGACCACGTATCGGAACCGGCGCCCGCCAGGCGCGCCGGAAAGCCCACCCCAGGAGATTCGTTCGACAACGGGGCTCTCCGCCGCCGTCGGCGCCATTTCGGAATCGAAGGTCACCGCCGTGATCGGGTTGCGCGCGCGCGTGACCTGTACGAGCGCACGGGTGAACCACCCCTGCCCGGCGCCCAGCTCGACGATGGTCTCGCCCGGCAGCAGGTGCGTCAGGTGGCGGAAGCTTTGCGCCTGCCATACGAGCCGGTCGCGGCAGATCGGGTCGCGGCGCGACCAATACACGTCACGGTCACGCTCGCGGCGGACCAGGGCCGCCCAGCACGCCTGGTCCGGGCTCGTCATGGACTCGCGTTCAAACGGCTCTGGCACGGGGCGATACGGTTTGCTTGCGGCGACGTCCAAGGTCCAGACTCGGTTGCGACGTTCTTAATCGCTCACGGCCAAGCCGTCAAAAGCGACGTCGCGGGGCCGTGCGATCGTCCCAAAGGCCGAACGGGTCGCACGCGTCCGCTAGCGTCGCCGGTAGGCAACGAAGTGCCCGCATGGGCCCGGGCGCCTCTCGTATCGGTCCA
>JASMAE010000116.1 GCA_030754475.1 Rhodospirillales bacterium | reverse complement strand
GTGGCGCGCGGCCTCGTAGTGATGCGACGACTGCAACAGCGCCTTCGAGGGAATACAGCCGACGTTCAGGCAGGTGCCCCCGAGGCTCGCGCGCTTGTCGACGCAAGCCACGTCCATGCCGAGCTGCGCCGCGCGAATGGCCGCCACGTATCCGCCCGGGCCGCCGCCGATGACGATGAGATCGAAGGTTGTGTCGGTCATGCGGGTTCTCCTAGTCCGGACGGGAATGGCGTTCGGGCGGTCGTCGCGGCCGCGCCGGCGTTCGTGGCGGGCGGGCGGGGAAGCGCCGCCTCAGGTGTCGAGCATGATCCGCTGCGGGTCCTCGATGCATTCCTTGAGGCGGACCAGGAAGGTCACGGCCTCGCGCCCGTCCACCACCCGGTGATCGTAGGAAAGCGCCAGGTACATCATCGGCCGCGCCTGAATCGTGGCGTCGGGCATGACCATGGGGCGCTGCTGGATCTTATGCATGCCGAGAATCCCCGACTGCGGTGCGTTCAGTATCGGCGTCGAGTTGAGCGAGCCGTAAACGCCGCCGTTGGTGATGGTGAAGGTGCCGCCCTGCATCTCTTCGAGCGTGAGCTTGCCTTCGCGCGCGCGGCGGCCGAAGTCGGCGATGGTCGTCTCGATCCCGGCGAAGCCGCGCCGGTCGGCGTCGCGCACGACCGGCACCACGAGCCCCTGCGCCGTGCCCACGGCGACGCCGATGTCGTAGTGGTTCTTGTAGATGAAGTCCGTGCCGTCCATCTCGGCGTTGATCGCCGGAAGCTCGCGCAGCGCCACCACCGACGCCTTGACAAAGAACGACATGAACCCGAGGCGCACCCCGTGACGCTTCTCGAAGGTCTCGCGGTAGCGTTGGCGAAGCGCCATGACCTCGGTCATGTCCGCTTCGTTGAAGGTGGTCAGCATCGCCGCCGTGTTCTGCGCCTCCTTCATGCGCTCCGCGATCCGCTGGCGGAGCCGCGTCATGCGCACCCTTTCCTCGCGCGGGCCATCGGGGCGCGGCGGAACCTGTTCGCCCTCGGCGCGCCCACTCCCCGGCGCAGGGGCCGGGGTCTCGGCGTGCGCCGGTGCAGCCGTCTTCTGCGTCTCCAAATACGCGAGCACGTCTCCCTTGGTCAGCCGCCCGCCCTTGCCCGTCGCGGGGATGGCGACCGGATCGAGGTGGTTTTCCTCGACCAGCTTGCGCACGGCGGGGCCGGCCGGGACGGGGAGGGGTGCAGGCGCAGGTGGCGAGGCGGCGGGCGGCGGAGCGGGCGGTGGAGCGGGTTCGGCCGCGGCGGGGGCGGCGTCCGCCTCGGCCGCGGGCGCGGCCACGCCTTCGGTGATCGAGCCCAAAAGCGCGCCCACCTCCACGTCCTCGCCTTCGCCGGCCACGATGTCCGAAAGCGTGCCGTCGGCGGGCGCGTTGACCTCGACGGTGACCTTGTCGGTTTCCAGCTCGACCAGCGGCTCGTCGCGGGCGACGGCCTCGCCGACCGCCTTGAACCACTTCGCGACTGTCGCTTCACTCACCGATTCGCCCAGGGTGGGCACCTTGATTTGGGTTGCCATGGGTTCCTCGACTCCTTCGAAGCCGCGCGGGCGCGCCTCAGCGACCGCCGCGGAACGGCTGGGGGATGTCCTTGGCCGCGGCCGCGAGGCAGCGGTCCACGATCGTCTTCTGCTCGGCGGCGTGAACCTTGGCCAGCCCCGTCGCCGGCGAGGCGGACGCGGCGCGCCCGCAATAGATGGGCCGGCCGGCCTTGGCGCCGAGCTCGTCGACGATGTCGTCGAGACGCGGTGAGGCGAATGTCCAGCCGCCCATGTTCGCCGCCTCCTCCTGGCACCAAACGACCTCGGCTTTGGGATAGCGCTGAAGCTGCTGCATCACCGTCTGCCGGGGCCAGGGGTAGAGCTGCTCGACGCGGATCAGGGCCACGTCCTTGATCGCGCGCTCGCGGCGCTCTTGCAGAAGGTCGAAATAAATCTTGCCCGAACACAGCACCGCGCGGCGGATGGTCTTGTCGAGCGCCAGTCGGTCGGTCTCGGGCAGCACGCGCCGGAAACGGGTTCCGGGCCCCATCGCCGCCAGCTTCGAGATCGCGAGCTTGTGGCGCAGAAGCGATTTCGGCGCCATGACGACCAGGGGCTTGCGGAAGTTGCGGTGCGTCTGCCTTCTCAACACGTGGAAGTAATTGGCCGGGCTGGTGATGTTCACCACTTGCATGTTGTCCTCAGCGCATAGCTGCAAGAAACGCTCGAGCCGCGCCGAGGAATGCTCGGGTCCCTGGCCTTCGTACCCGTGCGGAAGCAACAGCACCAGTCCCGACATCCTGAGCCACTTCGATTCGCCGGACGAGATGAACTGGTCGATCAGGACCTGGGCGGTGTTCGCGAAATCGCCGAACTGGGCCTCCCAGAGGACCAGCGTATCGGGGTCCGCCAGCGAATAGCCGTACTCGAAGCCGAGCACCGCGGCTTCCGAAAGCGGGCTGTCCATGACCTCGAACTTGGCTTGGCCGGGACGGATCTCGCTCAAAGGGAAGTAGCGCTCCTCGTTGTTCTGGTCGATGAGTGCGCAGTGGCGATGCGAGAACGTTCCGCGGCCCGAATCCTGGCCCGACAGCCGCACCCCGTAGCCCTCGCATAGAAGCGTCCCGAAGGCCAACGCCTCGGCCGTCCCCCAGTCGATGCCGTCGCCCGTCTCGATCATCTTGCGCTTGGCCCGAAGCTGGCGGACGATCTTCGCGTGCACGGCGAAGTTCTCGGGCTCGCGCGATATGGCGAATCCCACCTCTTCCAAGAGCTGCACGGGCGCCGAGGTGTCGTGCTCGTGCAGCTCTTCGACGT
>JASMAE010000115.1 GCA_030754475.1 Rhodospirillales bacterium | reverse complement strand
CACGGCGGCGGCCCGCAGATCGGCGCCATGCTTGAACGCCTCGAGGTCAAGAGCGAGTTCGTCGACGGGCTCAGGGTGACCGACGCCGAGACGGTGAACGTGGTCGAGATGGTGCTCTCGGGGACCATCAACAAGAAGATCGTCTCGGCGGTGGGTGAGGCGGGCGGCTTCGGCCTCGGGATATCGGGCAAGGACTGCAACCTGATCCGGGCCGAGAGGCTCACGCGCGTCAAGCGCGATCCCGAATCCAACATCGAACGCGTGCTGGACCTGGGTCTGGTGGGAGAGCCGACCGCGATTGCGACCGACATCCTGGCGCTCTGCCGGGACTCCGACACCGTGATCCCGGTGATCGCGCCCATCGGCGTCGGGCCCGAGGGCGAGACGCTGAACATCAACGCCGACACCGCGGCCGGCGCCATCGCCGCCGCGCTGGCCGCGAAGCGGCTGTACTTGCTGACCGACGTCGCCGGGGTTCTCTATGCGGACGGCCGGCTGATCGACGAGATGTCGGCGGACCGGGCCCGCGCCCTGATCGACGACGGCACCATCCACGGCGGCATGATCCCGAAGATCGAGACGTGTCTCACGGCGGTCGAGAACGGCGTCGGGGCGGCCGTCATCCTCGACGGCCGGCTGCCGCACGCGCTTCTGGTCGAGATATTCACCGAGCACGGCGCCGGCACCATGATCCGCGCGGGCTGACGGGCGAAACCAGTCGGACCGGGACCTTTCGCGCGCACTTCACGCCCCGGCCTCGGCTCCAGGGCCGATCAGCGGCTGAGCGTTGGTGCCCGCGATCGCTGCGCGAACGGCCTGCCGCGCCGCCGCCTTAGCGTCCGCGCCAGGCGGGGAACATGTTGGGGGGGCGCGAATCGCGAAACACGCGCACGTCCGCCGACGGCTTTCCGAACAGATACCCCTGCACGTACTGGACGCCGCAGTCGCGGATGAACTCGAGCCCGGCGCGGTCGTCCACCATCTCGGCGATGGTCTCGACGCCCAAGTCGCGGCACAGACCCACCAACGCCCTCAGGAACGCCTTGCCCTTCTGGGCCTTCTGGGCGTTGCGCACCGCCGAGCCGTCGAGCTTGACGATGTCGACCACCATGGTGCTCAGGTACTGGAAGTTGGCCGCGCCCGCCCCGAAGTCGTCCAAACACACCGGGTAGCCCTCGGACCGGAGTGACTGGATAAAGTTGTCGGCCGCGCCCAAATCGGTCATGCGCGCCGATTCCGTGATCTCGAACAAGAGCCGTCCGCGCAGCCAGAGGTTGTCTGCGAGCAGCTTTTGGAGCCCGCTCACGTAAGGGACCGATCCCACCGAATGGCCCGAGACGTTGACCGCGAGCGAGGTCTTCGCGTTGCGCGGCGTCTTGCCCAGCCACTCGATCACCTTTTGCGCCATCGCCAGGTCGAACTCCTGGATCAGTCCCGTTTCCTCGGCGAACATGATGGTCTCGTACGGTGAGTTGCCGTCCACGGAGTCGAAGCGGGCCAGCGCCTCGAAGTGGTGAATCTCGCCAGTCATCACGTCGATGATCGGCTGCAAGGCGACTGCGAAGTCTGCTTCCGCAACCACGCGCTTGAAGCTGTTGACCGATTGCGCCGCCGTGGAGACGAGCGCCGAGATGTTGGTCGACAGCTGCTTGATGGAGAAGTCTTGGCCTTCGGTGCTGCGGAAGCGGTTGATGGCGTAAACGAGACCGTTGGCGAGGTCCTCGTCGCTGATTCCCTCGCCCTCGACCTCGACGGTCGCCGTCTCGACTTCGGCGCCGCGGCCTTCGGGATCGACCTCGCGGGCGAATTCGGCGATCTTGCTTTCCAGCTCCTTGACGTCGACGTCGGCGGCGTGAACGAGGCCATAGCGGTCGTCGGCGATGCGGGCGGCGGTGTCTCCGTCCACCGAACTCGCCTTGAGGAAAGCGCCGAAGGTGTTGAGCAAGTTCTCGCGCGCCTCTTCGTCGAGGCGGTCGTGCAACTCCTTGTAGGCCGGAAGCTCGATCAGCGTGAGCTGGTTCTGCTCGCCCCCCTCGACGCCCGCGCGCACCCGGTTGCCGACCACCTCGGCAAACGATTCGGCGTCGTAAAGGCCGCTTTTCTCGTCGCGCTTCAGCCCCAGGCGTGATTCGGTCTCGGCCCGCTTCGATGCCATGCGGAACGCCAGGAAATAGTGGCGGCCGAACTCGTCGAGGCGGTAGCCGGCGAACGAGAAGGGCGCGGTCGGTCCGCGTCGCCCGGCGAGGCGGACCGAGACGTTCTCGATCCGGCCGCGGCGGCGGGCGACGCCGAGAAGCGCGCCGACCAAGCTCCGGTCGGGCTCGGCGATAAGCTCGAGGACGGGAACCCCGACCAAGGTCTCGGGCGCGCGGCCGATCAAGGCTGCGGTGGGTCCGGCGGCGAACGCCACGGTCGCGTCCTCGTCGAGTTCTACCAGGACGTCGGCCCAGCAGAACGCGAGCGCCACGAACCGGTCGCGCTCGGCCCGAAGCGAAGGCGTTTGCAAAGATCCCGTAGTTGAGTCGGCCGACACCTGTGCGCCCATCGTCATTTCGCTGTGGCCAACCACTCTTATCGAGATGGATCGGCGGTTGAATAATGAAAACCGAGGAATCGACACGCGATTCGCGAATATTGGGTTGCCAGGGGCGCCGGCGCGGAACACAAACACCCGATGACACGCGTACCGTCCCGCTTGCCCGGCGATGGCGCCCTGGCGCCGAAAGCCCTTGCCGCGACCGAAACCTGGGTCTTCGACCTCGACAACACGCTCTATCCCGCCTCCACCAACCTGTTCGACCAGGTGGACGCACGCATCACCGAATACATCGCCGAGCTACTGAACTTGGGCTCCACGGAGGCCCGCGCGATTCAGAAACGGTACTTCCGCGAGTACGGCACCTCGATGCGCGGCCTGATGACCCGCCACGGCGTAGACCCGAGGCCGTTCCTCGACTTCGTCCACGAGATCGACATGACCGTGCTCGATCCGGCGCCGGCCCTCGACGCGGCGCTGGCCCGCCTGCCCGGGCGCAAGCTCATCTTCACCAACGCCGATACGGCCCACGCCGAGAAGGTGATGCAGAGGCTCGGCGTCGAACGCCACTTCGAGGCGGTCTTCGACATCCACGAATCCGACTACGTGCCCAAGCCGCAACCCGGTCCGTATGCGAAGCTGGTGGCGCGGTTCGGGATCGCGCCCGAACGCGCGGTAATGATCGAGGACCTCGCTGTCAACCTGGCGCCCGCGGCCGCCATGGGCATGACCACGGTGTGGGTGCGTACCGATTCCGAATGGGCCGACGACGGGGCGGCGGACACCCACGTCCACCACGTGGTCGATGACTTAGCCGGGTGGCTGGCGGCGCTTACGGCCCATGCCGAGACAGCGTAAAGGCGTTTGAACCGCGCGGCCCGGCCGTATTGACAGCCCCCGGGCGCTCGACCATTGTCGAACGCGCCCCAAATCCGGCAGGCGCGGACCCCGAAGACCAGCCATGCCCCACCAAGACCTTCCGTCCGTCATCGACGCCGCGTGGGAAACGCGCGAGGTGATCGGCACCGGCACCACCGGCCAAGTGCGCGACGCCGTCGAAACCGCGCTCGCGCTTCTGGATAAGGGCGAGGCGCGCGTCGCCGAGAAAGTCGACGGCGCCTGGCAAGTCAACCAGTGGCTGAAGAAGGCGGTGCTGTTGTCGTTTCGCTTGAACGACATGGCGCCGATCGCGGGAGGTCCCGGGCGATCCGGCTGGTACGACAAGGTCGCGTCCAAGTTCGACGGCTGGGACGAGGCCCGCTTCCGCGCTGCGGGCTTTCGCGCCGTCCCCAACTGCACGGTGCGCTATTCGGCGTTCATCGCGCCGGGCGTCGTCCTGATGCCGTGTTTCGTCAACCTCGGCGCCCACGTGGGATCGGGAACCATGATCGACACCTGGGCGACGGTCGGCAGTTGCGCTCAGATCGGTGCCAAGTGCCACATCTCGGGCGGCGCCGGCATCGGCGGCGTGCTCGAGCCCCTGCAGGCGAACCCCGTGATCGTCGAGGACAACTGCTTCATCGGCGCGCGTTCGGAAGTCGCCGAAGGCGTCGTGATCGAGGAGGGAAGCGTGCTCGCCATGGGGGTGTACGTCGGCGCGTCGACCAAGATCGTCGACCGCGCCACCGGCGAGGTGCGCTTCGGGCGAGTCCCCGCCTATTCGGTCGTCGTGCCGGGATCCCTTCCCGGACGGCCGCTCGCCGACGGAACCGAAGGCCCGGGCCTTTATTGCGCCGTGATCGTGAAGCGGGTCGACGAGCGGACCCGTTCGCGCACGTCGATCAACGATCTCTTGAGAGATTGAGCGCCGCCATCGACGTGGTCGCGCTGGCGCAGGCCCTCATTCGCTGCCCCAGCGTCACGCCGGCCGACGCCGGGGCGCTGGACATTCTCGCCGACGCCCTTCGGGAGCTGGGGTTCGTCTGCGAGCGGCCGCGATTCGGTGAGCCCGGAGCGGGCGCGGTCGACAACCTGTACGCGCGGATCGGCAACGCGCTCCCCAATTTCTGCTTCGCCGGCCACACCGACGTGGTGCCGACGGGCGACGAGGCCGCGTGGACGCGCCCACCCTTCGCCGGGCAGATCGAGGACGGGCGGCTGTGGGGGCGCGGCGCCGCCGACATGAAGGGCGCGATCGCCGCCTTCGTCGCCGCGAGCCAGCGGTTTCTCGCGCGCAGGCGGCAGGCGTTCGAGGGTTCGATCAGCCTTCTCGTTACAGGAGACGAGGAAGGCCCCGCGATCAACGGAACCGTCAAGGTTCTCGAGTGGATGCGGATGCGCGGCGAGACGATCGACGCCTGCCTGGTGGGCGAGCCGACCAATCCCCTGCACCTCGGCGAGATGATGAAGATCGGCCGGCGCGGAAGCCTCAACGGGGTGCTCACGGTTCTCGGCACCCAAGGGCACGCGGCGTATCCCGAGCTCGCCGACAACCCGATCCCACGCCTGGTCGCCATGCTGGGAGCCATAAGCGCATCGCCGCTCGATACCGGAACCCCCCATTTCCCGCCTTCGACGCTCGCTATCACCTCGGTGGATGTCGGCAACGTGGCGACCAACGTGATTCCGGAACGGGCGCGCGCCGCGTTCAACATCCGCTTCAACGACCGCCATACCGGGGCGTCGCTGGAGAGTTGGCTGAACGAGCGGTTCGCGCGAGCTGGCGGGCGCTACGCGCTCGACGTCTCGGTCGCGGGCGAGGCGTTCCTGACTGCGCCGGGCCACTTGAGCGAGATCGTCGCGGCGGCCGTCTGCGCGGCCACCGGGACCGAGCCCGAGTGCAGCACCACCGGGGGGACCTCGGACGCGCGCTTTATCAAGGACCATTGCCCGGTGGTGGAGTTCGGCCTGGTCGGCGCCACCATGCACAAGGTGGACGAGAACGTCGCCGTGCACGATATCTGCGCGCTTTCGGAGATTTACGAGGGCGTCCTCGCGCGCTACTTCCCGGACAAGGGAACATGATAACGCTCAACGAGGCGATCACGGCGTTCTACGGCGCCTACCGGCTGGCCCGTTACGACGCCCGCGGCATGAGCTATTTCGACACCACCATCGCCGGATATTGGCGCTCGTTCTACGGCGCGGTTTTCGTCGCGCCACTTTTCCTGTTGCGCATCGCAATCCGCTTCCAGGGCGGCGCGTGGGACGCGTCAGCCGGCCACGTGCTGGCGATCGAATCGCTGACATACGTGATCGGCTGGCTGGCCTTTCCGCTGGCCATGGTTTGGGTCGCGCGGCTGCTCGAGCGCGAATCCGAATACATCCGCTACATCGTCGCCTACAACTGGGCGCTCGTGCTTCAAAGCGTCGCCTTCATCCCCGTCGAGGTGCTCTCGATCACGCACATCATCCCGATCGCGGCAGGAAACATGCTGCTGCTCGCCCTCGTCGCGGCGATCGCTGCCTACACTTGGTTCGTCGCGCGCACCGCCCTCAACCTCGCACCCGTCACGGCGGCCGGAATAGTCGCCCTGGATTTCGTGCTCTCGGTCGTGATCGACGCAATCGCCGAAAGCCGGCTTTAGAGTAGCAGTCGGGTCGGAACGGGCGCCGCCTACGCCCCCCCGAACCGCACGATCAGCCATCCGAGCCCGAGCATCGCCAGGAGAAGCGGCGAGCTGAATAGTCCGACGATCGTCAGCACCAAGCCGGCCGCGCCCCAGGCCGGACGCCGGCGCAAGAACGCCACCAGGCTGAACAAAAGCGCCAGTGGAACGAACACGGGGCCGAAGGAAAAGATCCCGGCGAACCCGAACCCGATGGCGAGCAGCCCGGACAGCGAGATTTCGCGAGGGACGCGCTCGCGGGGCCGCGTCGGCCAGTCGTCGGGTTTCGTCATGGCGCCGGCGAAGGCCGCGCGTCCTCGCCGGCGCCGACGTCCGCCTCGGGCCTTGCGCCTTCGCTCTCCGGGTAACCGACGCATTCGAGATAGAGCCCGCACGCCGGCGCGGTCGGCCCGGCGGCCGCGCGGTCCTGGGCGCGGAGCGCGGCCGCGACGTCGTCGGCGGTCCACCGGCCCTCGCCTACCAGCCGCAGCGTGCCCGTGACGTTGCGGACTTGGTGGTGCAGGAACGAGCGTGCGCGGGCGCGGACGCGGACCTCGTCGCCGGCGCGTTCGACCCCGAGTTCGTCCAGGGTCCTGACCGGCGAGTCCGCCTGACAGAGGGACGCGCGGAAGCTGGTGAAGTCGTGCCGGCCCACCAGGACGCGCGCGGCCCGATCCATGGCGTCCGTATCCAGCGGGACCGGAATCCACCACGCGCGCCTGCGCCCCAACGTAAGGGGCGCGCGGCGGTTGACGATGCGATACAGATAGGTCCGCTCGATCGCGGAAAAGCGGGCGTGGAAGCGCTGGTCCACGCGCACTGCGTCCAGCACCGCCACCGCGCTCGGCTTCACGTGGAAGTTCAAGGCGTCGCGCACGGTCTTGCCCGGCACCTCTCGGGCGAGGTTGAAGTGGGCCACTTGGCCCAGGGCGTGGACGCCGGAATCGGTGCGGCCCGCGCCAAAGACCGTGACCCGCTCGCCCGAGAACGCCCGGACGGCATCCTCGATCGCTTCCTGGACGCCGAGGCCGTTCGCCTGGCGTTGCCATCCGACGAAGTCGGTCCCGTCGTATTCGACCGTGATCCGATAACGGTGCATGGCCGCAAGGTTAGCCTTCGCGGGACCGCGCCGCGACCGTTTTCCGGCGCGCGCCGGTGCTGGGAACGGCACGAATGCGAGCGCGCGAACGGCGACGGCGGTGGCTGAAATCGGTCATTCCGCTTGCCATCTGAGTGAGAAGGCCTGAGACGTTCGTCAAGCGCAAAGAGAAACCCGCACGGACGGCCCGGTCGTCGAGGCGGCCGCGCCGGCGAACCTCAATTCCGACCGCGAAGCGCTTCATCATACTGCCGCTTTCGATGGTGCCGCTGGAGACGGCCGCCTCGGGGCGCGGCGCGCGCCATCTCGGAGCTGAGCTGACGAAGGGGAATCGCGCGCCCGCGATCGGCGATTTGCGGCCTGTGCCTTCTTCTGTATCTTCCCAACGCGCGCGTCGTCGCTCGAGCGGCAGCGCGCGCGCCACCGCCACCACGAGGATGCCTTCGCCACCATGACCACGCGCCCCCCCCTCGCGTCCCGACGCCCGGTGAAATCGGTCCGCCACGCAGACACGCGGATCGACGAGTACGCATGGCTCAGGGCCGATAACTGGGAAGCGGTCATGCGCGATCCGGGCGTGCTGGAGCCTGAGATCCGCGCCTACCTCGAGGCCGAGAACGCCTATGCGGAGACCGCTCTCGCGCCGCTCGTGGAGCTTCGCGGGACCCTCGCCCAAGAGATGCGGGCGCGCATCAAGGAAGACGATTGCAGCGTTCCGGCGGCGGACGGGGCCTTTGCCTACTACACCCGATATGATGCGGGCGGCCAGCATCCGGTCTTCTGCCGTCGGCCGATTCGCGGGCGCGGCGGTGAAGAGATCCTGCTCGACGCCAACGAAGAAGCGAAGGGGCATGCGTTCTTTCGCGTCGCCAACTGCCTTCACAGCCCCGACCATCACTTGCTCGCCTATACGGTCGATCTGAACGGATCGGAGTATTACGAGGTTCGTTTCCGCGATCTTGAAACGGGGACCGAGCTCGCCGATCGGATGGTCCGCGCCCAAGGCGACATCGTCTGGGCGGGCGATTCGCGCACGCTTTTCTATACGGTCCACGACGACCACCACCGCCCGTCGCGCGTATTTCGCCATGCGATCGGCGGCGATCCTGCCGACGACGTCCTGGTTTACGAAGAATCCGACCCCGGCTTCTTCGTCGGCATCGACAAGACCGAGAGCCGGGCCTTCGTCCTGATCGTCGCCCACGACACCACCACCACCGAAGTCCGAATCCTGGACGCCGACGCGCCGAGCGCCGAAGCGCGCCTGATCGCGTCCCGCGAGTCCGGCGTCGAATAC
>JASMAE010000114.1 GCA_030754475.1 Rhodospirillales bacterium | reverse complement strand
GAGCGCCTCGTTCATGAGCGCGATCTGTCGCGCCTTGACCTCGGCCAGGTGCTCCATCAAGAGCCGCGCGCGATCGGTCGGCGTTTCGGCCGCCGCATCGAGTTCCGCCAGACGGCCCTTCTCCCACCTTTCCAACTCGGCGCCCACGTGCTGATGAAGGGCATCGAGATCGAGTTTCTTTGTCTGGAACTGGTCGTCCGCGAACTTCGGCAGCTGCCCGGTCCCGAACAGCGCCTCGTCGCGAACCAGGACCGGCGGCAACACCTCGGTGTAGCCGAACTCGCGCGTGTGCGTGTCCAGCATGAACGCGGCGAGCGCGCGCTCCATGCGCGCCAGCGCCCCCGAAAGAACCACGAACCGCGCCCCTGATAGCCTGGCCGCGCGTCCGAAATCCATCATTCCCAGGCCCTCGCCAATGTCCACGTGGTCCCGGGGCAGAAAGTCGAACTGGGGTGGCTCCCCCCAACGGCGCACTTCGATGTTGTCGTCGTCGGCCGCGCCCTCGGGAACCTCGTCGGCAAGAATGTTAGGAATGCCGGAAATGGCGTTCCCGAGCTCGTGTTCCGCCGATCGCGCCTCGCGTTCGGCGCGGGCCTCTTCGTCCTTCGATTGCGAGACCTCCTCGATGAGAGCGGAGGCGTCCTCGCCGCGCGCCTTAGCGGCGCCGATCTCCTTCGATAGCTTGTTGCGGTGGCCTTGGATCGTTTGCGCGTGCGTTTGCGCGCCCCGCCGGCGGGCGTCGATTTCGAGGATCCGCGCGGCCGTACCGTTCACGCCTCGCTTCCTCAGACCTTTGTCGAAGGCTTCCGGATTGTCGCGGATCAAGCGGATGTCGAACATGAAATGACCGGTGCCCCCAAGCGAGCGCAAATTCTATAGGCCGGTTCGCGAATCCCGTCCAGTTGCGGGCCTAAGCGCTCGGTTGCTCGGCGGGCCCGTCGTCTTCATCGCCCTCGGCGTCTTGCGCCGCGCGCTCCCTGCGTCTTTCGACTAGGCGGACGCACAGGATGGAGATTTCGTAGAGGCCGAGGGTCGGCAGCGCGAGGCCGATCTGGCTGATCACGTCGGGCGGGGTCAGGACCGCCGCTACAATGAACGCGATCACAATGGCGTACTTCCGCTTCTCTGCCATGCCCTTCGCCGTGATCATTCCGGCCCGGGCCAACAGGGTCATCACCACCGGCAGCTCGAAACACACCCCGAAGGCAAAGATCAAGCGCATGACCAGGGATAGGTACTGGTCGACCTTCGCCTCGAGCTGGATAGCCATGGTCCCGACGCCGCCCGCCGATTCGAAGCTGACGAAGAACTTCCAGGCGAGCGGGAAGATCAAGTAGTAGACGAGCGAGCCGCCGAGGAAGAAGAGGATGGGGGTGGCCACCAGGAACGGCACGAAGGCCCGCTTCTCGTTCTTGTAGAGCCCCGGGGCCACGAACATCCATACCTGGACGGCGAGGAACGGGAACGAGAGAAAAAGCGCGGCGAAGAACGCCACCTTGATGTAGGTGAAGAACGCCTCATGAAGGCCGGTATAGATGAGCCGGCGGTCACCCCCCATCTCGTTGAATATGTCCGCGAGCGGCTGTACGAGAAAGCCGTAAACGTCGGCGGCGAAGTAGTAGCAAACGAAGAACAACACCAAGACGACGCCGAGCGAATACATCATGCGCCCGCGCAGCTCGACCAAGTGGTCGATCAGCGGCATCGTCTTCTCGTCGCGCTCTTCGTCGTTCACGGGATTCTACCGTTCGTCGGCCGACGAACGCCGCCCCTTCTCCGCCGGACTCTGCGAGGCGCGCCGGCCGCGCGTGGGCCCCGCCCGGGGCACCTTCTCCGGCCCTTTCGCCTTTGCGCCCGCGGTCGCTTTCACCGCGGTG
Organism: Rhodospirillales bacterium; assembly: GCA_030754475.1. GTDB lineage: Bacteria > Pseudomonadota > Alphaproteobacteria > Rhodospirillales > JASLLV01 > JASLLV01. The sequence continues at coordinate 15,147 of JASMAE010000114.1, read as the reverse complement.
CGGCCTCTTCGTTCCGGAGGGGCGTCTATTTGCTCTTTGGCGTCATCAGCGACCGGAGCCGGTTCCGGCTCGGCCGTCGGCCGCAGCGCGGAATCCGAAGTCTCGCCCGAGACCGCAGCTTCCACCGGGTCGGGGTCCGGCCCCGCCTCGATCGCACCCGCCTCGACGTCGCGAACCTCGCTCAAGATCTCGCCGTCCGGGTCGATCTGTTTCTTGATCTCCTGGGTCAACCGATCGGTATTGATCTGGCGCTTGATGTCGTCGAGATCGGCTTGGCGAACCATGTCGTTGACGCCGCCCTGGAACTCACGGGCGAGCTCGCGGCCCTTGCGGATCCAGCCGGAAACGGCGCGCAGCGTCCGCGGCATGTCCTTGGGTCCGATGACGATAATCACCAGAGCCGCGATAATGAACAGCTCTTGCCAGCCCAGATCGAACATGGCAGCGACAAGTTTCCGCTGACGAAAACGGGCCCGCGCCCGCGACGTTTAAGAATTCGACGCTTGCTTCTTCTCGACCGTGTCTTCGGCCATCGCCTGGGTGTCGCTCTCGATCGCCTTCGCGTCGTCGGCACCGCCGACTTCTTCTTCCTTCATGCTTTTCTTAAAGGATTTCAGACCTTTACCGAAGTCCCCCATGAGGCGCGAAAGTTTCCCGCCGCCCCCGAACAGGACGAGGACCACGGCCAGAACCACCAGCCAATGCCAGATGCTAAAAGTACCCATGCCCCTGCTTTCGTTACTTCATTTCCCGATGGCTCGGCTCGATAATGGCAGAAAGGTTCTGGTGTCGCAACGCTGGCCAGTTTTCGGGCGCGCGCGAACGCTCCGCCACCCTCGGAACCACCTCAGCGTGGGGCGTCGGGTCCGAGCCCAACGGCGTCGTCCTCGCCGTCTTCGCCCTCGTCGCCCTCACCGTCCCTGTCGTCCTCGTCGCCCTCGCCGTCGCCGTCCCCGTCGCCCTCGCCGCCTTCGTTACCGTCGTCGATGCCCGGCAGCGCTTGATTCGACAAGGCCCGCACATCGGCGACGACCGGACCCGTGTCCAAGAGCCCGGCCGCCTTCAATTCGTCGACTCCGGGAAGTTCGTCCAAACTCTCGAGTCCGAAGTGGTCGAGAAAGGCGTCCGTCGTCGCCCACATCACCGGGCGTCCGGGCGTGCGCCGGCGGCCCCGCGGGCGGACCCAACCTGCCTCGAACAGAATGTCGAGCGTCCCCTTGCTCAATCCCACGCCCCGGATTTCCTCGATCTCGGAGCGCGTCACCGGTTGGTGGTAGGCGACGATCGCCAGCGTTTCCACGGCCGCGCGCGAAAGCTTGCGGACCGAGACCCGTTCGCCCGCGAGATGGGCGGCGAGATCGGGTGCCGTGCGGAAGGCCCAGGTCCCGCCCCGCTTGACCAAATTGACGCCGCGGTTGGCATAGATGTCGGCCAGCTTCGTCAAAAGGCCTTCGACTTCGGCGCCTTCGGGAAAGCGCGCCGCCAGCTCGCGGACCGGCACCGGAGCGCGCGACGCGAACAGCAAGGCCTCGAGCAGCCGCAGGTGCTGGCCGTCTTCGGTGCTCATTCGCCCTCCGGCTCACGCTCGTCGGCGATCTCAGTCGCCCGGGGGTGCGCGGTGCGTAGATAAATGGATCCGAAGGCGGCGTCTTGACGAACGTTGAGACGCCCCTTGCGCACCAGCTCGAGGCTCGCGGCGAAGGTGGACGCGATCGCCGATTTGGCGACGGCGCCAACGCCGATGTCGTCGGGCAGGAAGCGCCACAGGCTCTCCCAGTCCGTGCTCTCGCCAAGGAGGCGTTGAAACCGTTGCAGCGCGCGTTCGACCGTGTGCAACTCGGCGGGCTCGATGTGCAGAACCCGGGCCTCGCTCCGGCGCCGAAATTCGCCGTAGGCCCTCAATAGTTCGAACAGCGAGACCTCGATCACGTTCCGCCGCAGGGGCGCGTAAGTCTCGGGCGCTCCGCGGACGAAGAAATCCTCGCCCAGTAAGCCTCGGGCCATGAGGCGGGCGCCAGACGCTTGCATGGCTTCGAGCCGGCGAAGCTGCATCGCCAGCGCCGCGGCCATTTCTTCCGCGCTCGGCTCCTCGTCCGCTTCCGCCGAAGGCAACAGAAGGCGGGACTTGAGATAGGCCAGCCACGCCGCCATGACCAGATAATCTGCCGCCAACTCGAGGCTGGCGCTGCGCGCCGCGGTCACGAACGCCAGATACTGGTCCGCCAACTGCAGGATCGAAATGCGCGCGAGGTCGACCTTTTGCTCGCGCGCGAGCGCTAGCAAGAGGTCGATCGGCCCTTCGAAGCCGTCGATGTCGACCACGAACCCCGTCGTCGCGTCCGTCCCGGCGCGCACGGCGCCTTCGTCGAACGAATCTTCGCCGGCCGTCGAAATCATGCCATCCACCTCATCCAATCCCGCTCGCCGAGACGATTAGCTGCCACAGGAACGCGGCCGGCCGGCCCACCAGCCATGCGAACACGTTCAGCTCCACACCGAGTTTGCCACCGATCCAGGGCAGGATAAACATCGCCCCCAGAACTATAAAGATTCCAGCCCTTTCGAGCCGCGCCAGCGGGATCGCCAGGCGGTCGGGTAGCAGGCCGACCGCGACTCGGCCGCCGTCCAGCGGCGGCACCGGAAGCATGTTGAACACGCAGAGAATCAGATTCAGCCAGATGGAGTTCAAGAGATTGCTGCGAACCCATACATCCGCCCAGTCCGGCACTACCACCAGCGCGTGAATCAGCAGCGCCGAAACGAAGGCGAGCGCAAGATTGGTCGCCGGGCCGGCGATAGCGACGAAAATCATATCGCGGCGCGGCGAGCCCAGGCGCCCGATGTTCACCGGTACCGGCCGTGCGTACCCGAACATCATTCGCCCGCCCGAAACGAGCAGCAGCAGCGCCGGCAACACCAACGTGCCCACGGGATGGACGTGCTTCAAGGGATTGAACGTGACGCGCCCGAGGCGCATCGCGGTATCGTCGCCCAGCTTCCACGCGACCCAACCATGCGCCGCCTCGTGCAGTGTGACCGCCAGTAGCACAGGCACCGCCCACACCGAGACCGCGAGCAACATCTGCACCGCCCAAGCCGAGACCGCGACGGACGAACCCTCCCCGATCATGGAACCACCATTCCTTCCATGAGGACCCGCAGCCGGGCCAACGCGCCGTTGCGCTCGAAAGGCTTCGGCGGCGCGCGAATGGCCTCGGCGCGGTGCAGTCGCGCCTGCGCCGCGTCGTCGAGCGGTGAGGCGTACGCCGCCACCTCTTCCATCTCCGCCCTCATTCCGTTGCAATGCAGAACGACGTCGCATCCGGCGGCAAGCGCAGCCTGGGCGCGTTCGCCCACACCACCCCCAAGCGCCGACATCGACAGGTCGTCGGACACCAGAACGCCGTCGAATCCGATGGTGCCGCGGATAAAACGCTGGATCACGGTCTTCGAGGTCGTGGCCGGCGCCCGTCGATCGAGGGTCTCGTAGCGAACGTGGGCCGTCATGGCCCACGGCATGTCGCGAAGCGCCTTGAACGGTGCGAAATCGACCGCTTCCAGGTCCACGCGCGCAGCGCCGACGACGGGAAGGGCCTTGTGGCTGTCGGTGAGCGCGCGTCCGTGACCGGGGATGTGCTTGATCACCGGAAGAACGCCTCCGTCCAGAAGGCCCTCGCAAACGGCCCGTCCCAGCAGCGCCACCACCGCCGGGCTCTCTCCCAGGGCGCGGTCGCCAATGACTGCGTGCGAGCCCGGCTGCGGCACGTCGAGCACCGGCGCGCAGTTGACGGTTATGCCGAGCTCGTGAAGCTCGGCTGCGATCAGACGCGCGTTCAGGCGCGCCGCTTCGATCGCGGCTCCCTCGTCCACGCGCGCGAGACGGGCGAATGTCGCGGCGGGCGGGGGCCTGCGCCACCGCGGCGGTCCGAGTCGCGCCACGCGTCCGCCCTCCTGGTCGATCAGGATCGGGGCGTTGGCGCGGCCCACGCAGTTCCTGAGCGCGCCGACGAGGCGGCGAACCTGATCAGGCTCGGCGCAATTGCGCGCGAACAGGATGAACCCGAAGGGATCGGCGTCGCGGAAGAAGGACTTCTCCGCCCCACCCAACGCCCGGCCCGAGCAGCCCAGGATCGCGGCCAAGGGCCGACCGCGGCTGGACCTATTTTCCCGGTGGGACAACCAGGCACCCCACCTTGCGATCGGCGAGTTGAGAGCACAATCCACGCGCCGCGGCCTCGTCGGCAAGCGGCCCAACGCGCACGCGGTAGAAAATCCCCTTTGCAGGCCCGAGGTCGGCCCGGACGACGGTCAGCCCGAGACCGCCCAAAAGATCGGCATGCCGGCGGCGCAAGCGGTTCCACTCGTCCTCGGCCCCAGACGATGAGCGAACCGCGGCCAATTGGACCTGGAAGGACTCGAGCGCGCGCGGCTGGGCGCGCGGCTGGGCGCGCGGTGTTCGCGGCGGCTCCGGACGCTTGGCCCTAATCACCTCGGCGGCCGTCGGCGCGGCCGCTTCGGCCGCATCGGCCGCATCAGCCGGCAGGACCGGCGGCGACTCGGCTTCGGGCACCGATTGCGCCGTCTCCGAGCCGGCGGGTGAATCCGGCACGGCCAACGGCGTCTCGGCGGGCGGCATCAGCCGCTCTTCGCGCAAATCCGGCGCGGTTCCGAGCAGGCGTTCGTAGACGAGCCTATCGCGGTGCGGCACCTCCATCCCGCCCGGTTCGGCGGGCCGCACCTTGATGGGGCCGGCGTCGGACCGGATCAGGGGAACGTCGAACGGATCCTCGGTTCCCAACAGATTCTCGAAAGCGTACCATCCGGCGCCGGCGCCGGCCGCCATGAGAACCAGCGCCGAAAGCGAAAGCATCAAGGCCGATCGGCGACGGCGCGGACGCAACACCACGGGCTCGAATTCCAGCGATTCGGCCGCTTCGTCCTGTTCCGCGCGCTCGCCTTCGGCCATCAGCGCATCTCCTCGACCGGCGTCACCCCGAAGATCCGAAGACCGGACGCGATCACGGTGGCCACGCCCTGAGCCAACGCGAGCCTGGCCCGCGACAGCTCCGGATCCTCCTCCACCAGGAAGCGCAAGTTTGCGTCGTCTTTGCCCTTGTTCCACAAGGCGTGGAACTGGGCCGCCACCGCCTGGAGATAATACGCCACGCGATGCGGTTCGTGGGCCTCGGCCGCGCCTTCCACGAGCCGCGGCCAACCGGCCAGCGCCTTGATCAAACCAACCTCGTCGGCGTCGGTCAAGCGGTTCAGCGCGGCGGTCGCCAGCGCGTCCGCGTCCAAGCCGCCCGCGCCGAACATCTCGGCCCCGAGGCGAAAGAGCGAACGCACCCGGGCGTGGGCGTACTGGACGTAGAACACGGGGTTGTCGCGCGTCCGCTCGGTCACCTTCGCGAAGTCGAAGTCCAGCGGCGCGTCGTTGCGCCGTGTCAACATGATGAAACGCACCACGTCCTTGCCGACGCGTTCCACCACGTCGGCCGTCGCGACGAAGGCGCCGGCACGCTTCGACATGGCCACCGGCTCTCCGTTCTCGTACAGACTGACCATCTGGCAGAGCTTCACGTCCAGCGCGCCCTGGCCTTCGGTCAGTGCCTTTACGGCGGCCTGCATGCGCTTCACGTAACCACCGTGATCGGCGCCCCAGACGTTAATCATGGTCTGATACCCGCGCAGCACCTTGTCGAGATGGTAGGCGATGTCGGTGGCGAAATAGGTCCACGCGCCATCGGACTTGCGCAAGGGCCGGTCCACGTCGTCGCCGAACGCGCTTGCGCGGAACAAGGTCTGGGGACGCGGCTCCCAGTCATCGGGTTTCTTGCCCTTGGGCGGATCCAACACGCCGGTGTAGATCAGGTCGCGCGCTTCGAGAAAGCGAAGCGCCTCGTCCACCTTTCCCTCGGCCACGATGGCGCGCTCGGAGGTGAAGACGTCGAAGCGGATGCCGAGCGCGTCCAAATCCCGGCGGATCAGGCCCATCATCTCTTCGACAACGAACGCGCGGACTTCGGGCAACCATTCATCGCGCGCGGCCTCGACCCATTTGGGGCCATCTCTTTCGGCCAGCCGCGCGCCAACGGGGACCAGGTAATCGCCGCGATATTCGAGGTCGTTCCCTTGAAGGAAACTTTCGATCACGGTCTGGGACACCTTGTCGCCGAGGGCTTCGAGGTAGCGCCAGTAGGCCGCATCCGCGAGCTTGTCCACCTGGGCGCCGGCGTCGTTCACGTAGTATTCGCGGGTCACCTTGTAGCCCGTCTTCTCGAGCAACGCCGCCAGCGCGTCCCCGATCACGGCGCCCCGGCTGTGGCCCACGTGCAGCGGCCCGGTCGGGTTGGCGGACACGAACTCAACATTCACGGGCTCACCGCCGCCGATGAACGAATCGCCGTAGGCCGGACCGCTTCTCAGGATCTCGGCCAAACGCGCGCGCCAGAACGAATCCTCCAGCCGCAGGTTGACGAAACCGGGTCCGGCGACGGATGCGTCCGCAACGTCGTCCAACTGGCAGATGCGCTCGGCCAGCACGCGTGCCAGCGCTTTCGGTTTCATCGCCGCCTGGCCGGCAAGCACCATGGCGGCGTTGGTAGTCATATCGCCGTGGTTCGGGTCGCGGGGCGGTTCGACGGCGACGCGCGCCAAGTCCATCTCACGCGGAACCGCGCCGTCCTCGGCGAGGCCGTCAATGACCGCGACCACGTGGCCGCGGAAGCGCTCGAAAACGTTCATGATGACCGCGCCTGGACGTCGAACAGGCGCCGGTGTTCGTCCAACGCGTAGCGGTCGGTCATGCCGGCGATGTAATCGGCCACCCGGCGCGCGGTCCGGGGGCTGCCGGCCCCGGCGGCGCGGTGGCGCCATTCCGTCGGCAAGCAGTCGGGCTCGTCGATGAACAGGCGAGACAGATCGTCCACTACCCGGCGCGCCTTGCTGGTCATGCGGTTGAGCCGGTAATGGCGGTACATGTTGTCGAACAAGAACGCCTTGAGCACCCGGTCGTGCTCGCGCATGACGTCCGAGAATGCGGCCACGGGCTTTTCGGCCCGGGCCACGTCGTCCGCGCATTCCGGCTTCAGCGCCGCGATTCGCCGCCCGGTCTCGTCCAAGAGATCGCGCACCATGGCGCCGATGAGATCACGCACCGCCTCGTGTATCCGCCGTGCCGGATGGATCTCGGGGTGGCGACGGGCGACTTCGCGAAAGACCGGCCCGACCAGGGGAACGTCCAACAAATCATCGATTGCGAACAATTCCGCCCGCAGACCATCCTCGATATCGTGATTGTTGTAGGCGATGTCGTCGGAAAGGGCGGTGATTTGCGCTTCAGCGCCGGGAAACGTATCGGGCGCGAAGCCGTGTTCGGCGGCGAACGCCAATATATCGGCGTGCGGCGGCCGGTTCGCGCGTTCACCCGCGAGCGCGCCGTTGTGCTTGATCATCCCGTCGAGGGTCTCGCGCGTTAGGTTCAGCCCAGCGAAATTCGGGTAACGTTCCTCGAGCTTGGTCACGACGCGCAGCGATTGGGCGTTGTGGTCGAAGCCGCCGAAGGCCTCCATCGCCGCGCCCAACGCCTCCTCGCCGGCATGGCCGAAGGGCGGATGGCCGAGGTCGTGGGCTAGCGCGAGCGCCTCTCCCAGGTCCTCGTTGAGGCCGAGGCTTCGGCAGATCGAGCGCGCGATCTGCGAGACCTCGAGGCTGTGGGTCAGCCGGGTACGGAAGAAATCGCCTTCGTGATTGACGAAGACCTGGGTCTTGTATTGAAGCCGCCGAAATGCCCCGCAGTGGATGATCCGGTCGCGATCCCGCTGAAAGCAGGTTCGGGTCGCGCTTTCCGGTTCGGGATAGAGCCGCCCTTGGCTTTCATCGGGCTTGCAGGCAAAGGGCGCAAGATTCTGAAAGCCGGTCATGGCGGGAACGTACTTGCGCCGACGCACGCAGGCAACGGCACAGTTCCGGCGGCGAAGGGGTCGCGATTGACATGAAGACCCAGGAAACTACATAAACTAGGCGAAACGCTTTCATCGTGGAGAAAATCTGTGCCGGACGGAACCCAGCCTCGAAACGCGGATGGTCTGACAATCTCGCCGAGCGCGGCGGAACGGATCGCCAAACTCAAGCAGATTGAGGGCAACGACGCGCTGATGCTGCGCGTCAGCGTCTCGGGCGGCGGCTGCTCCGGCTTCCAGTACGGCTTCACGCTCGAAGAATCGCTGAACGACGACGACCGCGTTTTCGAGAGCGCCGGCATTCGGGTGGTGGTGGACGAGATCTCGCTCGATCTCCTGAATGGCTCACGGGTCAACTTCGTCGACGATTTGATCGGCTCGTTCTTCTCCGTCGACAATCCCAACGCGACCTCGAGTTGCGGCTGCGGCACATCGTTCTCGATCTGAGCTGCGGCGTCCCGCGAACCTATCGCGCCATCGTTCCGGACCGCCCGCCTATGTGTCCATGATAAAAATCGCGACCTGGAACGTAAACTCCGTCAAGGCGCGGCTCGTGCACCTTCTTGACTGGCTCACCGATGCGGCGCCGGACATCGTTCTCTTACAAGAGACCAAGACCACCGACGAGCAGTTCCCGCGTGATGTGATCCTGGACGCCGGTTACAACGCCGCCGTCAACGGGCAGAAGACGTACAACGGCGTCGCGATCCTCGCGAAACGCCCCATCGACTTGGAATGCACCCGGCTGCCCGGCGGTGCCGACGACGATCAGGCCCGTTACATCGAAGGGGTGATCGGTAACGTCCGTGTCGCTTCGATCTACCTTCCGAACGGAAATCCGGTGCCGAGCGACAAGTACGACTACAAGCTGGCCTGGATGGAGCGGCTCTACCATCACGCCCGCGCGCTTCTCGCGACCGAGGACGCCTTCGTCCTCGGCGGCGATTTCAACGTCACGTTCGACGACGGCGACGTGTACGATCCCGCCAGCTGGCGCGACGACGCGCTCTGCCTTCCCGAATCGCGGGCCGGACTTCGCAAGATCGTCCATCTCGGTTTGACCGACGCCATCCGCGCGATCAGCCCTGAGATCGGCCGTTTCACCTGGTGGGACTACCGCGCGGGCGCGTGGTCGCGCGACCACGGGCTCCGCATCGACCACATGTTGCTTTCGCCTCAGGCGGCCGACCGCCTGGACGACGCCGGAATCGACCGCAAGCCGAGGGGCCGCGAGAAGGCCTCGGACCACACGCCGGTCTGGTGCGCGCTCAACGACTGAGTCGGGGCGCCGCGCGAGCCGCCGCCGCGGCGGCGCTCGCCTACCTCGCATACGTATTGATTCGTTATGCGGGCCTCGACGGCTACCTCGACCACATGGAGCCCAACATCGCCATTCCGGCGTGGCTGTGGCTCGGCGGCCGGCCCCTCTATCCGGCCGCCGGCGCCGAAGCGGACTTCGTTACCACCTATGGGCCGCTTTCCTATCTGATCGGCGCTGGCGTCTATTCGCTCGCCGGGGGATCCATTGCCGCATCGAAGGCGGGTCCGCTCCTGGCGGCCGCGCTGGCGATCGTGGTGTTCGCAATCACGCTGTTGCGCCGCCCCGGTGGCGCGCTCGCCGCCATCGCCGTGGTGGCCTTCGCGGGCTTCATGGCGCTTTTTTCGCCGCACGCCTTTTGGAACCGGCCCGACCCCTATCTGATTCTCTTAGTCACCGTTGCGCTTGCGAGCCTTCCGCGCACGGAGACATCGGCGCAGGGGCTCGCACCGGCGATCGTCATCGCCGTCGCCATCGGGCTCGCGGTCGACCTCAAGGCGCATGCGTTCGTCTTCTTCCTGCCCGTCATCGCGCGGCTGTGGGCGGTGACGCCGACGGCGACGAACGCGTTTCGCCTGGGCGCCGTTATCGCGGCCGTCTCGCTCGCCACAGCCCTCGCCCCGTTCGCATTGCCCGGCGTCTCGCTCGCCGACTACGTCGCCAACATGACCCGATTCGTTGCCGGCGTCGGCGGCAGCGCCGAGGTCTTTTGGAAGTCGCTCCGCTACGGGGCGCTCCTGTTGGCCCCGGTGGTGGCGCTCGCGATCCTGGCTGCGCGCCGCTGCGACGCCGTCCTTGCGCGGGAAGCCTTCTGTGTAGGCGTTCTCGTGCTCAGCCTCGGTTTGCTGCTCTATCCCGCATCGCGGCCGGGCTCAGGCGCGCACCAGTTGATGCCGCTTTTTCCCGTCGCCGTCGATGCGCTTCTCAGGCTCGGCCGCGCCGCCCATTCGCGTGCGCCGCTCGTCGGCGCGTGGTTCGCCGCGTTCGCGCTCGGGCTTGTTGTGATCTCGGTTCCGGTGCAGAAGCGCCTACACCGGCAATTCGCGGTGATCGAGGCGCGTGCCGCCGCCTCGGACGTGCGCGCCGTCATCGCCACCCTCGGCGAGGACGAGACGGTCGAGATGGGATTCGGCGCGACGCTTACGCGCTACCACGACACCTTCGTCCGGCCGTTGCTGATCTTCGCCGGCCAACCCTTTACGTTCGAGGCCATGACGGTGATGGAACTCAAGGGCGTCGGGCAACGAGTTCCGGCCCGATTCGCCGCCCACGTCGGGATTTGCGAGACCAACATCTGGATGATCCCCAAGGGCGAGGCGCCGTTCGCGATGTCCAGCTACTGGGGCGACGGTCCGGTGTTCGACGAGGTGTTCCGGAAGGGCTTCCTCGACGCTTACCGCCGCGACCGCGCGAGTCGCCTCTTCGACGTCTGGCGGTGCAAACTCGGCGCCGCCGCGACGCCCTAACCTTCGTCGCCCTCGCGGAATTTGGAAAGATAAAGCACGTCGAGGAAGGCGCCGTCGTAATAGACGTGGTCCTTCAAACGGCCTTCCTCGGCAAACCCCAATTTCTCGTAGACCTTGCGCGCCGGCGCATTGTCGGCGCCGACCATCAGCGTGACCTTGCGGAGGTTGAAGTGCTGGAACGCGATCTCGAGGGCGAGCGCCGTCGCCTCGGTGCCGAACCCGCGGCCGTGGTACGCCTCCTCGCCAATCATGATCGTGAACATCGCGGTGCGCCCGACCCAGTCGATCGAGTGCAGATAGACCATCCCGATCAACTCGCCGATGCCGGCGTCCTCGACGGCAAAGATGATGCGCCGGTTGCTCGTATCCGCCAGCGCTTCGGCGAACCACGACTCGTCCATCGCCTCGGTGACCGGGTATCGGGCGCCGAAGGTTCGGTCCCGGATGGCGGGGTTGTTCCGCTATTCGAGGGTATGGCGGATGTCGTCGCGGCGAAGCGGCCTCAGCCGACAACGCTCTCCCTCGTAACGAACCATGACTCCTTCCGTCCGAATCAGTCGCGCGCGGCGACCCAGGTGGAGCGAGGATATCGACGTTCAACCGTCCGGCGAAACGGCCTTTATTCTCTAGTCCTTTCATCTCAATGGACTTTCGCTGTCCAATCGGCGATTATCGCGCCCCAAGCATGCTGCTCTCCATCGTCGTTCCTGTCCGAGGCGAGACCCTCAACCTCACGATCATGACGAAGGTCATGGGCGCGGTCCTTGAGACCGAGCATGAGATCCTCGCCGTCTACGACGATGCCAACGACCCCAGCGCGCCGATCGCCGACCAACTGCAGCGCACGTCGCCCAATGTTCGCGGCGTCCTCAACGTGCTCGGTCCGGGCGTCGCCAACGCGTTCCGCACCGGCGTCGAGGCCGCCCGGGGCGAGTACGTGGTCACCTTCGTCGCCGACGAGATCGTTCCCATCCTCGCCATCGACGATATGCGCGCGTTGATGGACGAAGGCTGCGACTTCGTGAACGGCACGCGTTACGGATACGGTGGCGGCCGGGTGGGCGGCTCGCTTGCCGGCAAGATCCTCTCGCGTCTCGCCAACAAGACCTTCAACGTCTTGACGTCCTCTCCACTCACCGACTGCACCTCAGGCGTCAAGATGTTCCGCCGTGCCCAGTTCACCGAGCTTACGGCGAACGCGCAGGAGGCGGGCTGGGGCTTCGCCTTCGAGATGGCGATCAACGCCCAGCTGCTCGGCTATCGGCTGGGCGAGGTTCCGGCGATATCCGTCGATCGCATGTTCGGGGGCACGTCCACGTTTCAGCTCGTCCCCTGGGTGATCGATTATCTCAAGATCTATGCGCTGGGCATCCGCCGCCTGCCGCCCCGGCCGTTTGCGCGCAAGCCCGAGGTGCGGGTGCGGATTCCGGGAAACATCGCCGGCCCTCAGGGGTAGAGCGCAAGCCGGTAGTTCAGGAAATACGGCGTTTCGGCCAGCTCCGGGCGGTGGGCGATGGCCTCGGCGCGCAAGGCCTTGAGCGATTCCGGATCATGGGCCATGAGGCCGATGAAAAACGGCGTGGGACTGCGGGCGAACTTTGCCTTGAAGCGAAACAAAGCGTCCGATTCGTCATCGCCGTGGCCGCCGCCGAGGATCAGGCGCCGGGCCCCGCGCGCAAACGCTGCGCGCGCGATCCCGTAGACCAGAAGCTCGTTCGCGCCCTGGACCTGGTGGTCCGCGTTGGCGGCAAGGAAGTAGTAGGTGCCCGCCGGGTGGTGGATCGCGACGGCCGCCGAGACGAGCTCGGACCCCTTGTGAACGCCGTAAGCCGCGAAGTGACCCGAGGCGAGCGCGCGGGCAAAGAAGGCGTCCGAGAAATACCACTTGGCCTCGGAGCCCAGGCGCTCGAGCGAACGGCGGTATAAGCCGGCGAACGCGTCCATGCCCGAGGCCCCATCGAGGGCTCCGAACGCAAGGTCGCGCAAGCCGCGGCGGACGCTCGAGCGGCACGACTTGGTGAAGGTGCGTACTTGCGCGTCTTCGTCCTCCACACATTCGGCGATGATGATGTCCTTTGCTCGGACGACGCGGGTCGCGGTGCCGTCGAAGGCGGCGTGGTTCCCAAGCAGGGGATTGAACCGGAAGACCTCGGCGATGATGTTCTCGGCACGGCAAACCTCGGAATGGGCTTGAAGCGCGGCTTCGATGAATCGCCCGTCTGGGGTCGTCGCCACAGGGCCAGCGTAGCCGAGAAACGGGTCGACGTCGAAACGGCCGGTCTCGCCGATGGGCGCTTTTGCGAACGCGTGCAACCAGGCGTCGCGGCCATCGGTGATCAGGACCGAGCGCCAGTCCCCGCCGTGGATGACCGTGAGCACGTCGGCTTGGTGGAACGCGTCCAGGTGGGAGAAATCGAAGAATTCGAAGGCGCGGGCGTGATGCCGCGCGCGTTCAAGATGGATATCGAGGCTCATCGGCGCGTCCCGCCCTCGACCGCGCGCCTCGGCACGCTCAACCGGCGAGGAATTCGCGGATGGATTTGCACACCCTTGCTACATCCGCTTCGCTGACGGAGAAGGCCGACGGCAGCCACACCGCCTTGGGCAACATCTCGGTCGCGACCGGGAAACGCTCGTCGGGTAGGCGATAACAGGGCTGGGTGTGGATGGGGTGCCAGAACGGCCGGCAGTCGATCCCGCGCTCGCGCAAGAACGGCACCAGCTCGGCGCAGCGCTCGACGATCACGTCCACCCACAGCGGCAACGCGCCGCCCTCGGTGTCGCAGGGCAGCACCCTCACCGCGTTCAGGCCTTCGAGCCCGCCTTTGTAGGCCGCGTACATGCGCCGCACGTGGTCCATGCGGCGGTCCAGTGTCTCGAGCTGACCGAGACCGAGGGCGGCCTGGAGATTGGTGAGCTTGAAGTTGTAACCGACGATCGGGTGCGGGTCGTCGCCGCCGGTGCCGCGGATCGACCGTCCCTGGTCCTTGAGCTGGCGAAGCCTGAGATGCAGCGCGTCGTCGTCGGTGATCACCATGCCGCCCTGGCCGGTGGTGATCAGCTTCATCGGCGAGAACGAGAGGCAGCCCATCGCCCCGAAGGTCCCGAAGGCGCGTCCGTTGCGGCGCGAGCGAAAGGCCTCGGCCGCGTCCTCGACCACGGTAACGCCGTTGGCGGTGGCGATCGCCATGATGGCGTCGAGGTCGGCGCCTCGCCCGCTGACGTGCACCGGCACCACGGCCTTGGTCCGGGGCGTGATGGCGTCGGCGAAGGCCGCCGGGCTCATGGTCAAGGTCTCAGGCTCGATGTCGACTAGCACCGCCTTGGCGCCGGCCATGCTCACGGCGTTGGCGGTGGCGATGAAGGTGGCGTCGGGAACGATAACCTCGTCGCCCGGCCCGACGCCTGCGGCCACCAGCGCGAGGAAGATGGCCGAGGTGCAGTTGGTGACGCCGACCGCGTAGCGGCAGCCCAAAAGCTCGACCACGCGGCGCTCGAAGCGGGTCGTCACGTCGCCGTCGTTGACGAAGTTGCTCGCCAGCACTTGGACGACGAGATCCCGTTCGGTCTCGCCGATTTCCGGTTCCCACCAAGGAATGGTTTTCAGCGCGCGTATCCCCGCGAATTCCGAGACGGCTTGAAGGTGCCGATTCTTGTAGGCGAGCGGCGCAGCGCTTGTAAAGCGCGGATCGTCGTTTTCGAGCCGGGCGCCGTAAAAGATTCTTTCGCGTTCTTGGGTTGCGCGCTCCGCGTCGAGGCCGATAATCGGGCGCGGGCGCAGCAAGAGTGCGCGCGGACTCGCACCGGCACTTGGATTTCAATCGCAAGGAGCAACCCATGGACGCGAAAACCTTCGACAAGAGCAAACTGCCCTCGCGTCACGTCACCGAGGGGCCGGAGCGCGCGCCACATCGCTCCTACTACTACGCCATGGGTCTCGGGGAAGAGGATATCCACCGCCCGCTGGTCGGCGTGGTCACCACCTGGAACGAGGCGGCGCCGTGCAACATCGCGCTCTCGCGCCAAGCCCAGGCGGCCAAGGTAGGGGTTTCGGGCGGCGGAGGCACGCCCCGCGAGTTCACCACCATCACCGTTACCGACGGCATCGCCATGGGCCACCAGGGCATGAAATCGTCGCTCGTCAGCCGCGAGGTCATCGCCGATTCTGTCGAGGTCACGGTGCGCGGGCATTGCTACGACGCGCTCGTCGGCATCGCCGGCTGCGACAAGTCGTTGCCGGGCCTGATGATGGCGATGCTGCGCCTCAACGTTCCCTCGGTCTTCATGTACGGGGGCTCCATCCTTCCCGGGCGCTTCAACAACCGCGACGTGACCGTGGTCGACGTGTTCGAAGCGGTGGGACGCTACAGCGCCGGCACCATGGACGAGGAGGAACTGAACG
>JASMAE010000113.1 GCA_030754475.1 Rhodospirillales bacterium | reverse complement strand
CGAGGACCCCATGCGGGCCTGGACCGTGGTCGCGAAGACGGTCATGTCACGGGTTCGCGGCGGGCGCTTCGAGGCCGCCGCAGATCAGTACACTCCGCATTCGCTCAGCATTTTCCGCAACCCATCCGGAGTCAACCAATCGCTGTTGTTCTTGCTGTCGTATTGGAAGCCGTCTGCGACCGTCTTGGCCCCGTCGGTCATGTACGGCTCCTGGCTCCAGAAGCTGAACTGAGGTTGGAGAATGTAGCGGTCGTCGAGCTCGAGCGCGGTGCGGGAATCGTCGGCCGTGAGCAGGATTTCGTGAAGCTTTTCGCCCGGCCTGATACCGATCACGTGGTGGTCCAAATGGGGCGCCATCGCCGCGGCGAGATCGGAGATCGTCATGCTCGGGATTTATCGCCAGGCTCGAGAGCACGAAGTCGATGCCTTGCTGCAGCGTGATCCAGAATCGCGTCATGCGCAGATCGGTAACGGGAAGTCTCTCGACACCATTTTCGATCAAGCGCTGATACAAGGGAACGACGCTGCCCCGTGAGCCGACGACGTTGCTGTAGCGCACGACCGAGAAGCGGGTTCCGATGGACCCGCTCATGTTGTTGGCGGCGACGAAGATCTTGTCGGCTGCGAGCTTGCTGGCACCGTACAGGTTCAACGGGGAAACGGCCTTGTCGGTCGACAGCGCCACCACCCGCTGGACCCCGCATCGCCAAGCCGCCTGAACCACGTTCTGGGCCCCGAAGACGTTGGTTCGCAAGCATTCGAAGGGATTGTACTCAGCCGCCGGAACGTGCTTGAGGGCGGCGGCGTGGATCACGTGATCGACCTCGCGCATCGCGGTCTCCAGCCGCTCCGGATCGCGCACGTCGCCGATGAAGAACCGGATATCGGGGCGGTTCGCGAAGAACGGGTCCTGCGCCATCTCGAACTGCTTGAGCTCGTCGCGCGAAAAGACGGCGATGCGCTTGGGCTGATACCGCTCCAGTACGGTTCGCACGAACCGCTGTCCGAAGGAACCGGTACCGCCGGTGACGAGAATGGACTTGCCGTCGATATCCGGATTGATGTTCATCGGCTGCGCCCGCACCGAAATTGGCGCCCGCGAGGGCGTTTCGTCGAACCGTAGCCGCGAAACGGTTAAGAACCCCTTACGCGGTCGATCACCGCCGACTCCGGGGCGGCGACGGGTGGATGCCTCGTCAGGCGTGTAATCTGTGGCTTATGACGAGGGAGAACCACAATGTTCTCGGAAGCCTTCCATGCTACGATCCGGCGTCGGGCCATCCGTTCGCGCCCGCGTGCTCCGACGACGCCCGGCGACCCGGCGCCGAGATGGGTAGCGGCGAAGCCTTTCCAACCCTCGAGGCGCTTTCCGGAACGCGACGACCCCATGACATCGGCCAACAAGATACTCCTGGCGGCGGCGGTCCTTGCGCTTGCGGTCCACGCGACCTCGCCCGCTCATTCTCAGCGGCGCGGTCCCGGCGACGGCGACGCCCGTGGCCTGGCGAGCGTCGTGGTCATCGACCCGGTTCGCAAGGAACCGGCGATCCAGACGGTTCCGGTATTGGGCCGAATCGTCCCGATGCGGGTGGGCGAGGTCTCTGCCCGGATCGCCGGCTCGGTCGAGAAAATCCACGTCGAAGTGGGCGACCGCGTCGGCACGGGCGCGCCGCTGGCAACGCTGGACACCGAGGTGCTGCGCTGGGAACGCACGATGCGCGCTGCCGAAGTGGCGGAGCAGCAGGCTCGGATTTTGAGCGCCGAAGCCCAGGTCGCGCTGGCGCGCCAGGAGCTGCAGCGGCTCGAGGACTTGCGGAACTCGGCCGCGTTCTCGGCGGCGCGCTACGACGATAAGCGGCGCGATGTCGACCGCTACGACAGCGCCGTCGGCGAAGCCAAGGCGAAGCTGGTGTTCGCCCAGGCGAACCTTCGCCTCGCCGAGTGGGCGCTCCGGCACGCCGTGATTCGCGCACCCTTCCCAGGGGTGATTTCGCGCCGCCACACCGAGATCGGCGCCTATCTCAAGGTCGGCGATGCGCTGGTGAGTGTGATCAACGACACCGATATCGAAATCGAAGCCGACGTGCCCGTCTCGCAGCTTGCCGGCCTCGCGCCCGGATCGCAGGTCTCGGTGGAGATCCGCGGCGAGGTCGTGGACGCCGCCGTCCGGGCCATTATTCCCGACGAGGACCCGCTGGCGCGAACGCGGGCGGTGCGGTTGATTCCCGAGATTGGCGACGGGTTCACCCTGGCTCGGAACGAAAGCGTGCGCTTGCGGGTCCCGACCGGTCCGCCGCGCGAGGCCGTGACCGTTCATAAGGACGCGGTGGTGATGCGCGAGGGACGACGGGTCGTGTTCGTGGTGGCGGACGAACGCGCCGAGATGCGCGCGGTGCTACTTGGAGACGCGTTGGACGGCCGCTTCGAGGTCCTGGAAGGTTTGTCCCCGGGCGAGGTCGTGGTGGTGCGCGGAAACGAACGCCTGCGCGACCAGCAGGCGGTCCGCGTTGAAGGGGGCGCATGATGTCGCTCGTACGCCTAGCCATTCAACGGCCGATCGCCGTGCTTTCGGTGGTTCTGATGATCGTGCTTATGGGCTGGGTGGCCCTGAACGCGATCCCCATTCAGCTCGCACCCGACGTGCGGCGACCCGTCATCACCGTATGGACGAACTGGTCGGGATCGGCGCCGGCCGAAGTGGAGCGCGAGAT
>JASMAE010000112.1 GCA_030754475.1 Rhodospirillales bacterium | reverse complement strand
ATTTCCTTCGGAATGGACTTGGTGGCCGGCAGGAAGCGCGTGCCCAGACCGGCAACGGGAAACACCGCCTTGACGACGGGCTTTACCATGAAAGGGCCTCGCGTAGTCTTGCCCGAGGGTCCGGGGCGGATCGTTGGTGCTGGGCGCGCCTGTTCTGCCACATGCACCCCCTCGCAATCAATCGCCGAGAAGGAGATCCTTGGCCTGGTTGATCTTGGCGGCGAGGTAAGTCGAA
Organism: Rhodospirillales bacterium; assembly: GCA_030754475.1. GTDB lineage: Bacteria > Pseudomonadota > Alphaproteobacteria > Rhodospirillales > JASLLV01 > JASLLV01. Next base: position 3,352 of record JASMAE010000112.1, on the reverse strand, counting down.
CCGCCGTGGTCGGGATGCGTGCCCGCCATCAGGCGATGATAGGCCTCCTTGATCTGTTCGGTGCCGGCACCCTTTTCGAGGCCGAGCACTTGGTACGCCTCTTCGCGGCTCATGGAACCGTTTGCCGAAGCCCGCTTCCCGCCTCCGGCGCCGGCCGACGCCGACGCGGAATTACGCCAATCCGCATGAACGCGATCGAGATAGGCCTCGACCACCTGCGCCGACTGCTCGTCCTCTCCCATGCACTCGGACAGAAGCTCGATCAGCTCGTCCGGCCCCATCTCCTCGATCTGGCGCCCGCGATACGCACCCGCCACGACCTCGCCCGTCATCTCACCGGTGTCGTGGTCGAGTGAAAGGCGCAAAAAGCGGGTTTGCACCTCGGATGTCTGGCCGGTCGGCGCCGAGCTGCCAGACGCCATGCGCGAGAAATTCTTTGCCGCGCGCGCGACGCCGCGCAACCGAAAAAACCACGGCAGCAAGGCTGGCAGCGCAAACAGCGCCCATCTCATCTGTCCGGTTACGACGAGGAAGACGATGACCCCAAGAACGACCCCAAAAACAAGCCTTTTCAGCACCTTGACCAGAACCGCGGGCTCGGCGCCGGCGAACCACCGGGCGGCGAGGAGCAGTCCGGCCAGCAACGCGATGCCGAGGACGAAGTACGGGAGCACGCGGTCACGACCCCCTGACTTGATGGGCGATTCGCAGCGCCTCTCCACCCCGGCGTTTGGCCAAATCCTCCAACGCGGGACGGCCGCCGGCGGCGAATACGGCGACCGCGTTCAGCAGCTCGCGCAGCACCCTGGCGCTGCTGGCGTCGAACCGGCAGCACGCGCCGTTCGTCAGACGCGCGATCTGTTGGAAGGCGAAGGCGGCCAACGGGTTGTCGCCTTCGTGGAACATGAACGCGGGCACGCCCAGTAGCCCCAGCTCGCCGGCGATGGCGCCGAGTTTGTCCACGTCTTCTTCAATGCTGTCGCCGACGAAGACGAGTGCGTTCACGCGATTTGTCTTGGTTTCGTTGACCGCGTGCTTGAGCACCTTTGCGATCTGGGTTTCGCCGGCCATGCAGAACGTCGACGTCATCATCTTAAGCAGGGCATTGGAATCGGTAAGCCACGGGCTCGCCTTGAACTCTCCGAATCCGCGGTAGTACACGAGCTGGATTTCCAGCCCGCCAAGCGTGGCGGTTGCCGAGAACATCTCGCCCTGGATCCGAGAGGCATGGTCCCAGGTCGGTTGGCGGCTGGCCGTGGCGTCCATCGCGAAGATCAGACGGCCTCTTTTTCCGGCCGCCTTGTTCACCGGGGTTGCGGCCAGTTTATCGAGGAACGCCGCGACCTCCGTGGTGCTCGACGGTCGGCTCGGAAGATTGTCATTCTTGCTCGACACGCGCGTAAATCCGTTCATCGGGCCGGATTCCACCCCTCCGATCCCGCCCTTTAAATGTACTCCGTCGGCGGTCGCGGTACCAGGGGCCTAGGGCGCTCGGCCCCGTCGCCCGCGGGCAACGGGTCGGGGCGAACGGCCACGTTGGGCCGCGCGCGCGCCGCGCCTATTGATGGATCACGCCGTCGGGAAAGAACGCGTGGAAGACGAAGGCGAAGGTGACGTCGTGGACCACGTCATCGAGAACGGCGCCGCGGCGACGCTGTACCACCACGTTGCCGACGTCACGGCCCTTGGCGATGACGCTTGTGTGGAGCGCCGAGTTCAACCCTTCCTCCCAGCCAAGGACGAGGTCGCCGGAGGTGATCGTACCTTTCTCGCGCAGGAGAGGCAGGCTCCACGCTTCGCCTTCGACGGCGACCACGCGAACCATGGGGTCGATGTCGCCCGGCAGATCGCCGATGAACAGGGGATACGGGCGCGACCGGATGTCGTATCCCACGTACGGGTTGGTCCCGTAATCGCGAATGTTCGCGTTGTTTGGGACGAGAACCTGGCCCTCGGGGAAGCGTTCTCGGTAGCGCGCGAGATTCGACGCGCGAAGGGATCATCGTCAGCGACTCGCCGGTCATCTCGCCGACGATGGCCTCGCCGAGGAACTGCTGCCACCAGCTTTCGGTCTGGCGGTCGTACATCACGAGGTCCGAGTTGCGGAGCTTGCCGGTGGTTCCGAAGTCGAGGACCTGACCGCGCACGCGGCGGTCGAAGACGATCGACGAGTTGCAAAGCGGACAATAGGTGACGGTAACGGGAATTCCGCCCACGGTATCGTTGACGATCTCGTGCCACGTTAGGATGCGCAGCGGATAGGCACGGCTTTCGCCGTTGATCGAAACCGCGATGACGGGCTCGGTCTCACCGAGGTTGTCGACCTCGGCGACGGCGACGAACGTCGGCGCGTCAATCGACGGAATACCGTCCTTCCGCACCCCGCCCGAGATGATGTCGTCAAGATCGACCGAGTGTTTGGTGAAGTCGGTCCGCTGCCATTCGCTCTTCCACCAGCTCGGGTTCGCCACCGCGACGCCCGCGAGCGCGGCGAGCACCGCGCCGACGGCGACGATTCGCCCCATCCGCCATCGCGAGCCCCAAGCCCGAAACCGCCGGTACGGCCTTGTCCAGTCCATGCCGGGTAGAGTGCGCGCGAATGCCTAAACGGATCAACTCGCTCCGAATCACTTCTCGGTGATCGTCCGCGACCGTGCATTGCTGAGGACACTGCGCTTGACCGTACGCGCCCTGCTTCGCAAGACTGGCGACCCCGCCGGCAAGCGCGGATCGCGGTTGATTGGAACCGCGATGCGGATGCAATTTGGCGCGCTCATCCGATCTATTTTGATAAGATCGACCAGATTCACGTGGTCGGCGGATCGCTGTAAGCGATTCCGACCGACCACGATCTGGTTTGAGAAAGCGAACGCGCTTTGGAATCCGTCGACTGTGTGGTTATCGGCGCGGGCGTCATCGGCCTCGCGACCGCCCGCGAGTTGGCCCTCAGGGGCCGCGAAGTGGTCGTGGTGGAAGCCGACCAGACCATCGGCGCCGGGGCGAGTTCGCGCAACAGCGAAGTGATCCACGCCGGGATCTACTATCCGACGGAAAGTTTGAAGGCGCACCTTTGTCTCGCCGGCCGACACGCCATTTATGCCTACTGCGCCGAGCGCGGGATTCCCCATCGCCGCCTCGGCAAGCTGATCGTCGCCACCACGGAAAACGAGGTTCCCGACCTTGATGCGCTTTTCGCATGCGGGCGCGCAAACGGCGTCGACGATCTCGAGCGCATCGATGGTGCGGACGCCAAGCGGATGGAGCCCGCGCTTCGCGCAGTCGCCGCGATTCGTTCGCCGTCATCGGGCATCGTCGACAGTCATGCGCTGATGCTGAGCCTTCAGGGCGACGC
>JASMAE010000111.1 GCA_030754475.1 Rhodospirillales bacterium | reverse complement strand
AGACCGCCGGCCCCAGAAACCATCTTGCCAAACGTTGATGGGCCAACCTACGCTGTTGATGGGCTACGGTTGGCCCATCAACTTAACCCGCGCCAAACTCTAACTTAAGCGCTGGACCACTAATCGGGGGCAGGCCACCCGTACCCCCGCTCGGCCGACCCAAGCAACCCATTCCGTTGATTTCCGGGTTGGGACGATTCCACGTGAGTGGGTAACGCTTCACGGGCGGGCGTGCGTCAGCGAGGCGCGCTCGACCAGATCGCGGTCGCTCAGTTTTGCGTGGCCGCGATCTGCCGCGCGCGTGAATCTGGTCTTCACTCAAGAGATCGAGCGGATGGGCGCGATCGATTGCAACCGCGATGCGGTGCCAATCAATCGCGATCCGCGCTCGTGTCCCGCGCCGCCGCCCAGCGGGCGAGGCCGCGCATGAACGCGGCACAGGCTTCGAGATCGGCCGCGGTGACGTATTCGTTTGCCCGGTGCGCCTGGTCGGGGCTGCCGGGTCCGCAGATCACCGTCGGGATGCCGGCATTTTCGAACATCCCGGCCTCCGAGCCGAAGGGGACCGTGGTCGGGTGATTCTGGCCGGTGAGAGAAAGTGCCAGCGCAGTCGCCCGGGAATCGGGCGGGGCCGAGAATCCCGGTACCGAAACCACCGCCGTGGTCGTGACATCGGCTTCCGGGGCGATGTCTTGCATACGCGGCAGCAACTGCTCCGTGACAAAGGCGTTCAGGCGCCCGGCCACCACGTCCGCCGTCACCCCCGGGACCGTCCGGCACTCCCAATCGATGCGGCATTCGGGCGCGATGACGTTGGTCGCCGATCCGCCCGCGATGCGCCCGGCGTTGATGGTGGTGAAGGGGGGATCGAAGTCGTCGCTCGCGGTGACGGCGCGAAGCTCGGTCTCCAACCGATTGAGGAAGGCGACGCACTCTGCGGCGTAGGCGACCGCGCTCACGCCCTTGTGGGTCGCGGACGCGTGCCCGGGCCGGCCCTTGACGGTGGTCACGAAATTGTCGATCCCGCGATGCGCCGCCGCGACCGCCATCGACGAGGGCTCGCCGACGACCGCCGCATGGGGCGCGGGAACGTCGGCGACGAGCCTTCGGATCAGGGCGTCGGCGCCGAGGCAGCCGACCTCCTCGTCATAGGAGAATGCAAGAATGATCGGGACTTTGAGATCGGCATCCAGAAACTCCGGAACCAGCGCGAGCGCCGTTGCCAGGAAGCCCTTCATGTCGGCGGCACCGCGCCCGTGCAGACGCCCCTCGGCCTCGGTCAGGGTGAAGGGATCGCTGATCCAGTCTTGCCCTGCCACGGGCACCACGTCGGTGTGGCCCGACAGCACGATGCCGCCCGCAACCCGGGGGCCGATGACGGCGAGGAGACTAGCCTTGGTGGCGTCGTCGTTCTCGATCCGTGTCGCCCCCACTTCGTGTCCGGCGAGATGATCGGCGACGAAATCGATGAGGGCCAAGTTCGAAAGGTGCGAGGTGGTGTCGAACGCCACCAGCCGGCACAGCATGTCGGTCACCGCCGCCGTCTCGGCGCGGCGCGCGGCCGTGGGTGTTGGCGCCACCGCTCAGCCGCGCCAGAACAAGGGGTTGAAGAGGACGAGCACGGTGAACAGCTCCAGCCGGCCTAAAAGCATGCCGAGACTCAGCAACCACTTGGCCGCATCGGGCAGCGGCTGGAACGTCCCTCCCGGCCCGATCACGCTGCCGAGCCCGGGGCCGACGTTGGAGATCGCGGTCGTCGCGGCCGAGACGGCGGTGACGAAATCGAGACCCACCATCCCGAGCGCCATGGCCAGCAACGAAAGACAGACCCCGAACAGGAAGAAGAAGCTCAAGACCGAGACGATGACCTGGTCGGGGATGGGACGGCGGTTGTAATAGGGGATGAAGACGCCGTGCGGCTGCAAGAGGTGATTGAGCTGGGTGCGGGCGGCGGCGTACAGAACCTGGAAGCGGAATATCTTGATCCCGCAGGTGGTGGAGCCGGCACACCCGCCAATCACCATCATGAACAGGAACGCCGGAAGCGCGAAGGTGCCCCAGGCGTCGAACGCGTCGGTGGCGTAGCCGGTGCCGGTGATGATCGAGATCGCGTTGAACGCGCCGTAGCGGAGCGCTTGCAGGGGGCTGAAACCGGCCGAGATCCACAACCAGCCCGCGACCACCAGCACGACGACGGCGACGATCGAGACGAACCACCGGACCTGGGTGTCGCGGATCAGCGCCTTCGTATCGCCTTGAACCGTGTTCAGATAGAGAATGAACGGCAGTCCACCGACGAGCATGCCGACGATGGCGATGGCGTCCACGAGCGCGCTGTCGAAATGGGCGAACGAGGCGTCGGATGTGGAGAACCCACCCGTGGCGATGGTGGTCATGGCGTGCGCGATCGCCTCGAAGCCGGTCATTCCGGCAAGCCAATAGGCGACCGCCCAGGTCGCCGTCAACGCGCAGTAGATGGCGGCGATGGCGCCGGCGATGGTGGCGGTTCGCGGCAACGCCTTCTCGGCGGTGTCCGAGGATTCCATCCGAAAGAGCTGCATGCCGCCGACCCCCAGCATGGGCATCACGGCGATCGCCATGACGATGATTCCGATGCCGCCCAGCCACTGCAGGAGCGCGCGCCAAAGGAGGATTCCCGGCGGCGCCCGGTCGAGTCCGGTGATCACGGTCGAGCCCGTCGTCGTGATCCCGGACATGGCCTCGAAGAAGGCGTCGGTATAGCTGAGGTTGAGCTCGGAAAACGCGAACGGCAGAGCCGCGAAGGTGGTGACGGCGATCCAGCTCAGCGTCGTCAGCAGAAACGCCTGGCGCACGTCCAAGCGGGTCGGTCCGGTCCGATTGGTGAGCGCAAGGGTCACGCCGACGAACATGGTGACGCCGGCCGAGACGGCGAAGACCTGCCAATCGGGGTTTCCATTGACGCCGTCGACCACGGCCGGGACGCACATGCCCACGGCGAGCGTGGTCAGAAGGATGCCGACGACGAGCGCGATCGGCCGGCTATCGCTCACCCTCGCGCCTCTCTCTCGATGTCAGCCGGGCGGAACGCGCCCGACTCAAACTCCTTGGCCCGCATCGGTCAAGGGCGGCGGCGCGTCAGACGCCGCCGCCCGTGTTCGACGACGGATTGCCGATCATGGCGAGGAATTCGCGCCGCGTCTTGGAATCCTTGCGGAAGGCTCCCAGCATGCTGCTGGTGACCATCGCGACACCGGGGCGATGTACGCCGCGCGTGGTTATGCAGTGATGCGCCGCTTCGATGACGACGGCGACCCCTTTCGGCTCCAGCACCTCGTTGATGACCTTGGCGATCTGGGTCGTCATCTTCTCCTGGATTTGGAGCCGCCGCGCATAGACTTCCACCAACCGCGCCAGCTTGCTGATCCCGACCACGCGGTGGCGGGGAAGATAGGCCACGTGGGCCTTGCCCACGATCGGGGCCATGTGATGCTCGCAGTGCGACGAGAATCGGATGTCGCGCAACACCACCATCTCGTCGTAGTCGTCGATCTCCTCGAAGGTGCGGCGCAGAATGTCCTCGGGGTCCGCTTGGTAACCGCCGTAGTACTCCTCGTAGGCACGCACCACCCGCGACGGCGTCTCGCGCAGGCCCTCGCGGCCGGGATCGTCGCCCGCCCACCGGATCAACGTGCGGACCGCCTCCTCCGCTTCGGCCCGCTCAGGGCGACCCACCTGCGTTCCGAGGTCCTTGCCTTCGACGACGCTCAGTCTCTTGTCGGTGCTCAACTGTCCTGTCCGATCTGTGGGGAGGCGGCTTGGCGCTGGGGTTCGGGTAGAGGCCGGAGAAGCGGCCCGCAGCCCTCTCTCGAATTCGCCCCGCCGCTCAGTGAATTCGGGTCGCCTCAAAGGGGCTGTCCAGGGAAAAGGGCGGAATCTCGACGTCGAACCGCTCGCCCACTTCGTCCTCCATCTGGTAGGTGCCGGCCATGAACCCGGACGGCGTAGGCAGCGGCGTGCCGCTGGTATACTCGAAAGATTTGCCCGGCTGCAACA
>JASMAE010000110.1 GCA_030754475.1 Rhodospirillales bacterium | reverse complement strand
CCGAAGGGTTCGATCTCGGCCAGCCGTTCCACCAGCGTCGTCGTGGTTGCCGAAGCCGTCATGCCGAGCGCGGAGAAGACGAGCACGGGCCCGACCACGATGACCGAGATGTAATCGCTGAATCGCTGGGCGAACGTGCGGTTTTGGGTGACGTGCCAAGTGTAGTTGAAGGCGCGCTCGATCTTCTGCATCAGGGAAATCACAGTGTAGATCAAGAGCCCCAGGCCCATGGAGCCGAGCACGCCGGCCTTGACGTTCTCGACGAACTCGATGATCCGGGTCGTGATTTCGACGCCCTTGTCGCCCAAGGGCTTGAGGACGCTGAGCAGCAGCGGTTCGATCTGGTTGTGGACCCCGAAGCCCTTGAGCACCGAGAAGCTGATGGCGAGAAGCGGCACAAGGGACAAAAGCGTCGTGTAGACGAGGCTCATGGCGCGTAGGCTCAACTGGCCCTCGGCCAGCGTCCGCGCAACCCCGAAGAGCACCCTGAACAATGCGACGATCTCGGCCCGCCATCGGGGCATCGCGGTGGTGTCTTCGTCCCAAAGCAGCCGTGTGAACGACGCCTTGAACGCTCCGAGTTCGGTTGTCCGCAAAGAAACCATCGCCACCTCGCGCCCATGCCCTCGCGCCCCGGCCGACCCCCAGCTACGGGGCGTACGGGACGCCGGGCCCGAGTGTTCGCGATCCGCCGCGGGCGCGCAAGTTCCGATCGCACGCCCGACGGTCCGGTCCCCCGGTTCGGTGCCGCGCCGCGCGCCGGCGCGCTACCATGGCCGACGATCGAGGCGATCCCCCGCCGACGGGAGGAAGCAATGAAACACACGATCCACAAACACGACCACCACTTCGGGTGGGACAATGCGATCACGCCCGTGGACGCCTACATCCTGTGCAGCGTTTGCGGAGACTTGCGCATAAACGAAATCGTCGACCGGCCGAACTGAGTCGTCTCGTTCTACTTTCCCCGCGTGGTGTTCGATTGATCGGACGCCGGACGCAAGGCCGCATCGACGCAGCCAAGCGCACACGCTAACACGACGCGAAGCCCGCACTCGCCCGAAGCGGTCTTCGCCAAATGGGCTTCAAGACCCTGTAACGCCCGGTTTCGGGGCGCGCGGGCGCCGGTTACGTGGTCTTCGCGTCCTCGAGCGGGGCGCCGGGACCGGTGGCGGTCGAGCCGCCGTCCACCGACAGCACCGCGCCCGTGATGTAGGACGCGGCGTCCGAGGCGATGAACAAGATCGCCGGCGTCACTTCGTCCATGCTCGCGAACCGCTTCATCGGAACGCGGCGGCTGTACGCGATCAGCCCTTCCTCGACCTCGTAGCCCTGGTCGACGACGGTTTGCTCGAGCATGGCCGTTCGCGTTCCGCCGGGCGCGACGGCGTTGACCCGGATGTTGTCGCGGGCAAGATCGAGGGCCATGGCGCGGCTGAGCTGGATCAAGGCCGCCTTGCTGACGCAGTAGGGAATCGAGCGCGGATTGCCCATCCGGCCCATCTCGGAGGAGATGTTGACGATGACGCCGCCGCCAGCGGCCTTCATGACCCGCGCCGCCTCTCGGCTCAGGAAGAATACCGCGTTCACGTTGACGGCCATGGTCTCAAGCCATTGCTCGTCGGCGGCGTCCATCAGGTTCGTGCGGTGCAAGGTGGCGGCGTTGTTGACGAGGACGTCGAGACGGCCCAAACCGCCCGCGCATTCCTCGACGATACGCCCGTAGGCGCCCGGATCGCGCAGGTCGGCCTGAACGAAGACGCAACTTGCGCCGGCCCCCTCGACGGCCCGGCGCACTCGGGCCCCGCGGTCGGCGTCGCGGCCCGTGATCGCGACCGCCGCGCCGGCCTCGGCAAAGGCGAGTGCGAGCGCGGCGCCGATCCCAGACGTCCCGCCCGTCACCACGACGCCTTTTCCGGTAAAGTCCACTGGGGTTCCCCGTATGCGTTCCTTCAACGGGGGTGATCGTGCCCCGAACCCGCCCGACTGGCAATACGCCCGCGCTCTCGGGGCGCGTTTCCCCGGTACCGGCCCGAACGAGGGGGCGGCCGCCGGCGTCAGGTCCCGAGAGCGATCGCAAGCACGCGCGCCGGGTGCAGCGCCTCGCGCCCGCACAGGGTTCGGATCTGGTGGCGGCAACTGGTCCCGTCGGCGACCACGATCGTGTCGTCGCCGGCTTGGCGGACAGCCGGCATCAGGCGTTCCTCGGCTATGGCGACGGAAATGTCGTAGTGCTCGGCCTCGGACCCGAAGGCGCCGGCCATGCCGCAACATCCCGATGGGATCTCCTCGACCTCGAGGCCCGGCGCGAGCGCGAGCGCGTCCGTCAAGGCGCCCATCGCCCCGAAGGCCTTGCGGTGGCAGTGGCCGTGCACCAGCGCCCGGCGCCACGGAAGCGGGCCGAATGGGGGCGGGCGGCCTGCGCGCGCGACTTCGCCGACCAAGAACTCCTCAAGCGTGAAGGCGCGCTCGGCCAGCGCGCGGGTCTCGGCGCCGGGGAGAAGGTGAGGGAGCTCGTCGCGCAGCGTGAACAGGCACGCCGGTTCCAGACCGACCACAGGCAACCCGGCGTTCGCGCCCGGCGCCACCGCCTCGAGAAGACGCTTCGCCTCGGTGCGCGCCTCGCGGACCAAGCCGGCCGTGAGATACGTCCGCCCACAGCACGGCGCCCGGCCGCCGTCGGCGGCGCGAACGACGTGGACGCGACATCCCGAGGCTTCGAGCACGGCGATGGCGGCGTCAGCGTTTTCGGGCTCGAAGTAGGTGGTGAAGGTGTCGACCAGAAGTTGGACGTCGCGCCCGTCACCGCCCGACGGCCGGTGTTTCGCCGGCTGGAAGACATCGCTGCGGAAGCGTGGAAGCGGGCGCCGGGCGCTCAGCCCCAGCAGTCTTTCGCTGAGCGCGGCGAGCCCGGGCACGCGGTCGCGGGCGTTGGCGAGCGACGCGATCCGCGCGGCCCAAGGCGCGTAGCGCGGAAGCTCAGCGATCAATCGCTCGCGGGCGGACGGACGCTGGCGTTCGCGAAGCCGGGCCAGAAATTCGATCTTCATCCGCGCCATGTCGACGCCCACCGGGCATTCCCGCCGACAGCCCTTGCAACTGACGCAAAGCGCCATGGCCTCGCTCATGGCCTCTGACGTCATTGCGCCCGGGCCGAGTTGGCCGCTGATCGCGAGCCTGAGCGCGTTGGCGCGGCCCCGCGTCACATGAAGCTCGTCTCGCGTCGCGCGGAACGATGGACACATGACGCCCGAGTCGAACGCGCGGCACGCCCCGTTGTTGTTGCACGCCTCGAGCGCGCGGGCGAAGCCGCCCCATTCGGACCAGTCGAGCGCTGTTTCGATTTCTTCGGTCGCGTAATCGGGCCGGTAGCGGAACAGCCGGCGGTCGTCCATGCGCGGCGGCCGCACGATGCGGCCGGGGTTGAACAACCCATGCGGGTCGAAAGCGTCCTTGATCTCTTCGAAGGCGCCGACGATACGCGCGCCGAACATGGGCACGTGGAATTCCGATCGCACGATCCCGTCGCCGTGCTCGCCGGAATGCGAGCCCTTGTATTCGCGCACCATGGCGAACGCCTCTTCGGCGATCGCGCGCATCTTCCGCACGTCGTCCGCGGCCTTCATGTTGAGGATGGGCCGCACATGCAGGCAGCCCACCGAGGCGTGGGCGTACCAGGTGCCGCGGGTCCCGTGGCGCGCGAACACCTCGTTCAAGCGGCGCGTGTATTCGGCCAAATGCTCGAGCGGAACCGCGCAGTCCTCGATGAACGAGACCGGCTTTCCCTCGCCTTTCATGGACATGAGGATGTTGAGGCCGGACTTGCGCATCTCCCAAACGGCGGCCTGCGTCGGCCGGTCGGTGATCGCCGCCGTTGCGCCCACGAGACCGTTGTCGGCCATCAGCCGATCGAGATCCTCGAGCGCCAGGGCAACGGTGCGCGCATCGTCCGCGGCGAATTCGACGAGAAAGATCGCATCCGCATCCGCATCCGCGGGCGCGACGCGCTCGCAGATGGCGCGGAACGCCGGGTTCTCGCGCGCCATGTCGATCATCGTGCGGTCGATCACCTCGACCGCCGAGGGGGCCAATTCGACGATTGCGCGGGTGAGTTCCATGGCCCGGGCGAACGACGGAAAGGTGCGCACGCCGAGCCC
>JASMAE010000109.1 GCA_030754475.1 Rhodospirillales bacterium | reverse complement strand
AAGTCGCGGCCGAGGTCGAGAACAGCCTGCGCCGCCTCGTCGACCCCCAGGCCATGGGCACGCTTTTCAAGGCCGTTGCCATCGTCGCCCCCGGCGCGCCGCCGCCGCCCGGCTTCGAATGACCCCAGGTGCCCGGCCCCTGCGCGAGGCTGCGCAACTTTGCCCTTGGCCGCCAGGCCGCGATCGACGGATAATCGGCCCATGATCACGGCAAGCGACATCGAATCGATGAACGGCGTCCGGCACGCGTTCTTCACCCGCGACGGCGGCGTTAGCGAGGGCCATTTCGCCAGCCTCAACTGCGGTTTCGGCTCCGGCGACGAGCACGAGCGTGTCGCCGAGAACCGCCGCCGGGCGATGCGCAGCCTGGGGCGTCCGGGTGACGATCTGGTGACCGTGCACCAAGTCCATTCGGCGACGGCCCTCACCGTGCAGATCCCGTGGGCTCCGGGGAAGGCGCCCGTCGCCGACGCCATGACGACCCGGACCCCCGGAATCGTGCTCGGCGTGCTTTCGGCCGATTGCGCGCCGGTACTGCTCGCGGACGCGAACGCGGGCGTCGTTGGCGCCGCCCACGGAGGCTGGCGGGGGTTGCGAGCGGGAGTCCTCGAAGCCACGCTTCAAGCGATGATCGGTCTCGGCGCCGACGCCCGCGAGATCGCCGCCGCCGTCGGTCCCTGCATCCAGCGGGACTCGTACGAAGTGGGACCGGAGTTCCACGCTGAATTCCTCGCGGACGACGCAGGCAACGGCGATTTCTTCGTCGCCGACGGCGCGAGCGGGCGATTGCGGTTCGATCTTGCGGGTTATGCCGTCCGCCGCCTGAAAGACGCCGGCTGCGGAACCGTCCAATGCCTTCCAGGGGATACCTTCGCAGACGAAGCGCGGTTCTTCAGCTACCGACGAAATGCGAAGCAGGGCATCGCCGATTATGGGCGCAACCTGTCCGCCATCGTGCTTGGCGGTTGAGGGTCGGCCGAACCGTGCCTCACCTCATCATTCTCGTGATCGTGGCCCTTCTCGCGCTCCTCGTCTCGTGCGCCTTGATACTGGCCTAAACCGGGGGCGCGTCGTGGCGACACGCTTCCTGGTCCTGGCCGCGCTGTTCGTCTTGGCGGCCTGCGGCGCCGTCCCGAGGCCGTTCCACGCGCCCGCCGATGCGCCGCCCAATGCGTTGGCCGCCCCGGACGCCAGCGTCGATATCCGCGTCGAGGCCGTCGAGGGGACGTCCCAGCCGCTCGCGCGTCTTCTCGCGCGCTCCGTCGCCGAAGAGCTTGCGGCGTTGCAGCTGACGGCGGTGGCGCGCGAAAAGGGATCGAGCCGCTACACGATGAGCGGTCAGGCCCGGACGCCCGAGGGCGACGGCCCCGAGACCCACGCCGTCGTCATCGAATGGTCGCTCCGCGAATCGGGCGGCGACATCGTCGCCATTCACTCCCAGGGTGTCGAGGCGACACGCGAACAATGGGACTTCGGCGACCCGCGCGTCGTTCGGCGGACGGGCCGGGACGCGGCCGCGGCCATCGTCCGCCTCTTGGAGGGAGAGGTAACGCCCCCGGTGAGCGCCGCGCCGTTGGTTCGCCGTATTCTCGTCGTGCCGATCCACGGTGCCCCGGGGGACGGCAACGATTCGCTGGCGCTGGCCGTCAAGCAAGCCTTGCGCCGAAGCGCCTTGATCGTGACCGAGGACGTCGCGTCTGCGAGCTACCGGCTCGAAGGCGCGGTCGCCGTCGGACCGGCGCATGAAGGCCGCCAACCCGTGGAAGTGATCTGGATCGTTTCCCACGCGGACGGAACCGAGATCGGAACGGTGCGCCAAGGGAACACGGTGGTCGCCGGAAGCCTCGACGGCTCCTGGGGTCCAATGGCGGCGGTGATCGGCGCGGCCGCGGTCGAAGGTATCGAACACGCGGTGGACGCGGCGATCCGCACCCGTTGATTCTCGCGGGCAAGGCCGTTTACAGGATCGGGGGGCGCTGATACATTCCGCGGCGCCCTTGACGGCGAACGCGTCTTGGTGGCCGGGCGAGCGGGACGAGGGCGGGCACTTCCGGAAAATTGGCGCAAGCGTCAAAGGTAGAAGCGAAACACGAGATGAAAATTCTCGCCGGCAATAGCAATCCGCCGCTGGCCGAGGCCATATCCGCGTACCTCAACCTGCCGTTGACGAAGGCGAGTATCCGGCGGTTCTCGGATATGGAGGTGTTCGTCGAGATTCAGGAGAACGTACGCGGTGAGGATACGTTCGTCATCCAGTCCACGTCATATCCGGCGAACGACCACCTGATGGAGCTCCTGGTCATGCTGGACGCCCTCAAACGGGGCTCGGCGCGGCGCATTACAGCCGTGATTCCCTATTTCGGCTACGCGCGCCAGGACCGCAAGTCAGGTCCGAGGACGCCGATCTCGGCCAAACTGGTGGCCAACCTAATCACCGTCGCCGGCGCCGACCGGGTCCTCACCATCGACCTGCACGCCGGTCAGATCCAAGGCTTCTTCGATATTCCGCTCGACAACCTGTACGCCCAGCCGGTCTTCGCCAATGACATCCAGAAGCGGTTCGACGGCGCCGATTTGGTCGTCGTGTCCCCCGACGTGGGCGGCGTGTATCGGGCGCGCGCTATTGCCAAGCGCCTCGGCGCCGACCTCGCCATCATCGACAAGCGGCGCGAGCGTGCGGGCGTCTCGGAGGTGATGAACGTCATCGGCGACGTCGACGGCCGCCCTTGCGTGCTGATCGACGACATCGTCGATTCCGCGGGCACGCTTTGCAACGCCGCCGCCGCGCTGATGGAATCGGGGGCAACGTCGGTGTCGGCCTATGCGACCCACGGCGTGCTCTCGGGCGGCGCGGCGGCGCGGGTGACGTCTTCGCCCATCGAGGGGCTGATCACCACGGACAGCATTCTCGCCACCGAGGCGCTCCGGGTAGCGCATAACATGGAACAGTTGACCATCGCGCCGTTGATGGCCGAGGGGATCCGCCGGATCAGCGACGAATCCTCGGTCTCGAGCCTGTTCGACTGACGACCGGTCGAACGGCGCGGGGCCCCGTTGGGTCCGGCCGAGCCCGATGACGAGATAGGGAGATCAAGACGATGGCGCAAGCAACGGTAATCTCGGCCGCCAGGCGCGAGCACTTGGGCAAGGGCGCGTCCCGCGCGGCCCGGCGCGACGGTCAGGTGCCCGGCATCATTTACGGCGACAACAAAGACCCCGTCCCGATCGCGATGGATCCGACCGTGCTCTCGAAGCAGATTCGCCAGACCGGATTCTTCTCCCGCGTGTTCGAGGTCGACGTCGGCGGCGAGAAGCACCGCGTGCTCGCCCGCGATCTGCAGTTGGACCCCCTGACGGACCGGCCGATTCACGTTGATTTCATGCGCTTCGGCGCCGACACGCGGCTCAACGTCGAGGTCGAGGTCGTGTTCGAGAACGAGCACGAGTGTCCGGGAATCCGTCGCGGCGGCGTACTCAACGTGGTCCGCCACACGGTCGAGCTTTCGTGTCTCGCCGACAATATCCCGGAGTTCATCTCCATGGACCTGACCGGACTCGAGATCGGCGACAGCGTTCACATCAGCGCCGTCGCTTTGCCGCAGGGCGTCAGCCCCACTGTTACCGACCGCGACTTCACCATCGCCACGATCGCCGCACCGACCTTGCTGCCGGTCGAGGAAGAAGAGGTGGAGGAGGGCGCAGAGGACGCGCTCGAGGAAGGCGCCGAGGACGAGGCGGCCGCGGCAGGCGAGGAAGAGAAGCCCGACGAGGAATAAGGCGACCCAGGCGAGGGCGCAGGCGTGCTTCTCGCGGTCGGTCTCGGCAACCCCGGCGCCCGTCACGCCAAGAATCGTCACAACATCGGCTTCATGGCCGTCGATGCCATCGTCGAGCACTACCGGTTCGGCCCGTCGCGCGGCAAGTTCTCTGGCTCCGTCGCCGAAGGACGGATCGCCGGACTCCGGGTCGTGGCCCTCAAGCCGCTGGTGTATATGAACGATTCTGGCCGCTCGGTCGCGGCAGCGGCGAAATTCTTTCGCGTTCCGCCTGCCCACATCGTCGTGCTGCACGACGAGATCGACCTGGCGCCGGGCCGGTTGCGCGTCAAACGCGGGGGCGGCCACGCCGGCCACAACGGCCTCAGAAGCATTCATGCCCACATCGGCCCCGATTACTGCCGGGTCCGGCTCGGCGTCGGCCACCCCGGGCACAAGCACCGTGTCGCCGGTCACGTGCTCCGCAATTTCGTCAAGGCGGACGAGGCGTGGAAGAATGGCATTCTCGACGCCGTGGCCGAGCACTTCGCCCTGCTCGTCGAAGGCGACGATTCGGCTTTCATGAGCAAGGTTGCCCACGACATGCGGGCGGCGTTGCCGAAACGGGCGTCGAAGAAGGGGGATGCGGACGAGGACGGTCCGCCGAACCGAAAGGGCGACGATGGGGTTTAACTGCGGGATCATCGGCCTTCCCAATGTGGGGAAGTCGACGCTCTTCAACGCCCTCACCACGTCCGCCGCGGCCGCGATCGCCAACTACCCGTTTACCACGATCGAGCCCAACGTCGGCCGGGTGGCCGTACCCGACCGGCGCCTGGGCGCGATCGCCGAGCTCGCATCCTCGGCGCAGGCGGTGGCGACGCGGCTCGAGTTCGTCGACATCGCGGGTCTCGTGCGTGGCGCCAGCCGGGGAGAAGGACTGGGCAACCGCTTCCTCGCTGGAATCCGCGAGGTCGACGCCATCGCCCACGTGCTGCGGTGCTTCCTCGACGACGACATCGCCCATGTCGACGGATCCGTGGATCCGGTGCGCGACGCCGAAGTGGTGGAGACAGAGTTGATGCTCGCCGATCTCGAGAGCCTCGAGCGCCGTGTAGACGTCGTTGCGCGCAAGGCGCGAAGCGGCGAGGCCGGCGCCAAGGTCGAGCTGGCGCGCCTGGAGACGGTCGCAGACGCGCTGAACCAGGGAAAGCCGGCCCGCGCGATCGCGAGAGGGGGCGAGGCGGCGGGTGAGGACGCGGTCCCGCTTTTGACGGCGAAGCCGGTGCTGTACGTCTGCAACGTGGGCGAAGAGGATGCGAAAAGCGGGAACGCGATGACCGAAGCGGTCGCCGAACGGGCGGCGCGCGAGAACGCGGGCGCCGTCATCGTCTGCGCCAAGGTGGAGGCGGAGCTGGCGGAGCTCGAGGACGCGGACGAACGCCGCCAGTTTCTCGACGCGCTCGGCGTGCCCGAATCGGGGCTTGAGCGGGTAATCCGGGCCGGCTACGCGTTGCTCGACCTGATCACCTTTTTCACCGCCAACGCGAACGAGGCGCACGCCTGGACGATCAGGCGCGGCACGCCTGCCTTTGAGGCGGCGGGCGCCGTTCACACGGACTTCCGGCGCGGCTTCATCGCGGCCGAGACGGTGTCGTTCGAGGACCTCGTCGCGTACGGCGGCGAGCACGCCGCCCGCGAAGCCGGGCGGATGAGAGAACACGGACGCGACTACGTCGTCGCCGACGGCGACGTCATCCAATTCCGCTTCAACGTCTGATCCCGGCACGGCCGCTTGGCTGCGCGCGGGCGCAATTGCGATAGTGCGGGTTCGCCAACCAGGAGGTAAAGAGATGGGGGAGAACATTAAACTCACGGCATCCGACGGCCACGACTTCGACGCCTACCGGGTCGACCCGCGCGCCGCGCCCAAGGCCGGACTGGTGGTCGTCCAGGAGATTTTCGGCGTCAACGACCACATGCGCGGGATCTCGGACGGCTTCGCGGCCGCCGGTTATGCCGTCGTCGCGCCCGCCATCTTCGATCGCACCGAGCGTGGCGTCGAACTCCGCTACGACGAGCCGGGAATGGCGCGCGGGCGCGAGCTCCGGGCGGTCGCCGACTTAGATGCGGTGCTCCGCGATATCGACGCCGCCGCTGGCGTGGTGCGCTCGGCGGGCAAGGTCGGCGTCGTCGGCTATTGCTGGGGCGGGCGCCTGGTGTGGCTCTCGGCCTGCCGGCTCAACTTCGACTGCGCCGTGGGGTACTACGGCGGCGCGATCGCCGAGACCAAGGACGAGACGCCTGGGTGTGCGACCATGCTGCACTTCGGCGATCAGGACACCTCGATCCCCATGTCGGAGGTGGACGAGATCCGGGCCGCCCAGCCGGACCTTCCGGTCCACATCTACCCCGCCGGCCACGGCTTCAACTGTGATAAGCGCGGAAGCTATCACGCCGAGAGCGCGGCGCTGGCGCGCGAGCGCACGCTCGCCTTCCTCGCCGAACACCTGAGCTAGCGCTTTATCGGCTTCGTCGGCCGCTGCGGTTCCACGTGAGTGGATAGCTATCTAGCGCACACTCCGACCAGATTGGATCAATTTGATGGTGACATATCGGCTTGCCCGGGCAGGCGAAGCGCGAAGCGGGGCCATCGCGCGATTGCCGCAACGAATCCGGCGAGGCGATTGGCCCCACCGAAGGCCGGGTCCAATTGCTCCGTGGCGTCGCCCACGCGTCTTTGCCGATGCCCCACATCGCACATCGCGCATCAACATGCAAAGCGCGCCTAGCCACGGCGCAACTTTGCTCCGGTCAAACGGTATAATCCGGTCGGAGTGTGCTCTAGTCGCGAGCAGCGAATTAGTCGGCTGCCGCGGCCACCTCCGCGATCCATTGATCGAGTGTCGCCCGATGTTCGGCCGCCCAACTCTCCGCGTGAAGCCGGATATCACTTAGTTTATCCTGTCCGTCGTGAACCAGAAGACTGCGCGCGTTTATGGCATCGAGTTCGATTTTCATAAGCTCGAACAGCTTCTCGGCAGCGGGATTTTTTCTTAGAAACTGGTTGTTCGCCAACACGCGAATATCGTTGGCGGCGAACCCTCGATTGCGTCCATCCGGCAAGGCAGTATCCGCACCTTCTTCGTCTAGCACCGATGAGAAGGGCACATTGAGATATTTGACATCCTTGCCCGCGACCAAAACCCCGCTCACCCACATGGGCGTCCAGGTGTAATAGAAAATCGGTTTCTTCTGTTTGAATCTGGCTATCGTGTCGGCAATCAGGTTGAAATAGACGCCCTGGTTTTGCGCTACTGTCTCGCGAAGCTCGTAGGCGTCGATGTGATGATCGATAGCCCGCGCACAACTCCATCCGCGATTACAGCCCATAAGATCGGCGGTGCCATCGCCATCCACGTCAAACAAACGCGCGATCTTCGGATCCGCGAATTGCCCGAGATTGTCGATTCCGTACTCATCCGCGGTCGCCTTATCAATAAGGTAACCCTCGCCCACTCCCTTGATGAGTCGGCCGACTTTCTGGAGCTTCGGGGCGCCACCTGATCTCTCGTAGTAAACAAGATTCAACGGATCCCAATGAACCGGCATGTAGTCTGCATCGCCCTCGGCCACGGCCAGGTGCATCTTCGGGATTTCCGCTTCAAGCGCGACCTTCACTTCGTAGCCGAGGCCCTCCAGTCCGATTGCGACGATCTCGTTCCAAATCATCGACATTCGAACGCCGTTGTGAATCGGTTGAACAGACTTGCCTTTACCCGGCATCTGCGCGTCCGCTGTGCCTGCAGTACCGGTGGACAGCGCGACTA
>JASMAE010000108.1 GCA_030754475.1 Rhodospirillales bacterium | reverse complement strand
GCAAGCCGGCGGCGCCGAGGGCGATCCCCACGGTCCCGCTGCGCCAGGCGCGCCCGATGCTGTCGCAGATGATCACGCCCGCATCCAAGCCGAAGGTTTCCTTGAAGGCCGCGCGCAGCTTGGCGCAGGTCCCGTCCGGGTCTTCGGGCAACAGAAGCACCCGGTCTCGGCCGTCGCCCGCGGCGACGTTCGAGGCGTCGACACCGGCGTTGGCAAGTACGAACCCGAGCCGGTGGACGACGATCAGAAGCCCCGTTCGGGCGCGTAGAACTTCCGCCGATTCCGAGAGGATCACGTCGACGAGCCGCGGATCCTTGTCCACCTCGGTGGCGAGAGAGAGCGCGCGCGCCGACGGCATGACCGTGTCCAGATCAACGGTGCGCCCCTCGGCCTTGGAGACGATCTTCTGGGCCATCACGATGATGTCGCCGGACGCCAGCGCTTCGCCTTCGGCGGCGAGCGCTGTCGCGATGATGCGTGCGAGATCGTCGCCCGGTTCCACCTCGGGAATGCCGGGAAGCGCGATTATTTGCAGCCGCTTGGGGGTCACGGAGCGCCGTCCGGCTATCGGTCGGACGCCTCCGGACCCGCGGGCGCGCCGGTGATCCGAAGCCCGGCGCCGTCGATGCGGTAGTGACGGTTCATGAAGATCAGCACCGACGTCAGCGCCTCGGCCGCCACCGAGTTGTCGAGGGGGCCTGCGTGCCAGCCCTTGAGGCCCGCCGCCGCCACGAGGCCGATCACTCTCTCGCGCGCTTCGCGCTTGTCGCCCGAGACCAGCACGTCGCAATCGAGGGCACCGTCCTCGCTCGCCAGCTTGTGGGCTGCCACGTTCTGAAATGCCGATACCACCGTGACGCCGTCACCGAGCAACGCTTGCGCCGCCTTCGCCGCCGAGCCCCCGGGCGGAAGCTGCACGCGGTTCACCTTGGGTGGCACCAGCGGCACCGTGGCGTCGACGAGGATCTTGCCCTGAAGCGCGTCGGCGAGTCCCGCCAGGGTGGTCTCGTGATGGGCGAACGGAACCGTGAGCACGACGACGTCGGCGGCCCGCGCGGCCTCGGCGTTCTCCATGGCGCGCAAGCGGCCCTCGGACACGCGCCCCTTCAGCGACCGGACGGCGGCGGCCGCCTTCGCGTGCGCCCGCGATCCGATTATCACGTCCAAGTCGGCGTTCGCCCACCGCCGCGCGAGCCCGGCGCCGAGCGCGCCGGTGCCGCCGAGGATGGCGATGGTGGGACGCGAATCAGTGATGGGAAGCCTCCTACAACTCGGCGCGTGTGGCGCGGACGCAGCCACGTTACTTAGCACCGAACGAGGGACACAGCCAAGCCGGGCGGGAAAACGTTCGCGCGTCCGGCTCGGTCATGGCCCCGTAGGGACGCCGTCGGGCAGCCCGGCGTTCGCAATTCCAGGTGCACCGGCCATCCGGCAGCCGCTTGCCGCACCTCGCACGTGGGCCGCGATTTGGACAATCGTACCCCGTCGCCGTGCTTCACGCGCTTCGTCGGATGGGTGCTCGGCAAAATCAGTGTTCAGTCCACACGCCACCAAACGCGCGTGTGTAATATCGGGGAAATGTCGGGTGCAAAGAACAATCTATTATGTTACAATTTTCTCTGGAAACGATATGGTTGTTGTTGCATTGTTATTTATACGTACTCTTCGACTTGGTCTCTCTTTCTGTTGTTTGGCACCAAGGGGGTATTGGAAGTTTACCCCGAAAGTCCCACCCCTTAAGCGCAATTGACCGTCGTTGTGCGAGGGAAAAGGATAAGGAGCCGTATAATTGTCCGCCGATCCCCGATTTACGAGAGGCTTGCATGGACATCGATTTTTCCTCGCAGGCATCGGAATCCGGTGTCACAACGATTGCGCGCGGGCCGGAGAACCCGGGTGCCGCACGTACTGCCTGCGAAGATACGCGCCCCGAAGCCCGCGGATGATTGTTGCGTAAAGCGATGGCGGCCCTGACACCTGTGCCGGAAGACGAGAAGCCCGATGCGCCCGGATCGCGAAAGCGGCTCGTGCTTTGGGCTGGCGTCGCGGGCGCGGCGGTTGCGTTGGTGGCGGGCGCCGTGCTTTTTCTGGCACCGTGACATTCCGACGAGCCTGTCGAG
>JASMAE010000107.1 GCA_030754475.1 Rhodospirillales bacterium | reverse complement strand
CCTGGGGCCGGGTTTGCCCGACGCGCCGCCGATCCGATTCATGCGCGCTTCGCGCCGCGCAACGAAAGGGCCAGGACCATGGCTTTCGACAAGACCTATACGCAGTCCCGATTCCGCGGCCAGATCCATTCGCCCGCACCGGTCACGCCATTCGACGAGAACGGCGGGCTGCGGCTGGACTGGTATGCCGACGTGCTTCGCTATCACCTCGACGTGGTCAAGGTGGACACCATGCTCATCGCCGGGTGCAACGGCGAAGGCTATGCGCTCGACGACGACGAGCTTCGTCAGGTGACAGAAACCGTGGCCGCCACGGTGGGGGATCGGATTCCCTACTTTGTGCACGTCACGCGCACCCCAACCGCCGAGTGCATCCGCCGTGCCGAGATCGCGGCCGAGGCCGGCGCGTCGGGCATCGCGCTCGGCCAGCCGCAGATTTACGATTCGTCCGAATCCAAGGTGCTCGAGCGGTTCAAGGAGGTGGCGAAGGCAGTGCCTCTGCCGATGATGGTCTACAACCTCTCGCACCTCTCGCACTTCTCGCTCTCGCCCGAGTTCATGAGCCGCATCCTCGACGTGGCTCCGGTCGAGGTCATCAAGGACGTGCCGACCGACTTCGACCACATCAAGCGCATGATCCTCGCGGTGGGCGACCGGGTCCCGGTGCTCTACGGCCACAAGGACACCTTGATACCGGCGCTGCTGTTGGGCGGCGGCGGGTTCGTGGGTACCGGGCCCGAGTGCTTCGGCGCGCGGTGCCACGAGATGTTTCTCGAGATCCACGACATGACGCCGCCCGAGCGCATGGACGTGCATGCCCGTTACGGGATCGTGAGCGATGCGCTGATGTGGACCATCGGCAAGCCGCCGGCGGGCATCAAGGCGGCCATGAACATGCTCGGCGTTCCGGGCGGGGTGCCGCGCGACCACATCGAGCCCTTGACGCGCGACGAGAACGCCCAGCTTCGCGACGTTTTGTTGCGCGCCGGCGTCCTGGACGAGCGCATCAAGAAAAGCGCCTGAGGTTCGGAGCCCCGAGAGCAACCTGGCTCTCGAGTTTCCCCCCGGGATCGAATATCGCGCGTGAACGGCGTTCTCGAAGGCATGGTCGCGGTGGTGACCGGCGCCGGCAGCGGGATCGGCGCGGCGATCGCACGCGCGTTTGCGGACGCAGGCTCCCAGGTGGTCGTCGCCGGGCGCCGCATTGCGCCGCTGCAAGCGATAGCCGTTGAAATCGGCGGCCTTGCCGTGGCGACCGACGTCGCCGACGAAGGCCGGATCGCGGCGTTGTTCGCGAATTGCGAGGGCGCGTTCGGACGCCTGGATATCCTTGTCAACAACGCCGGCGTGCAAGGCCCCATCGGGATGGCCGAGGACATGGACGCGGCGGCCTGGGACGTGACCATGGCCGTCAACGTCCGGGGCGTGATCCTTTGCATCAAGCACGCGCTGCCGGCGCTGAAGCGGAGCCGGGGCGCGATCGTCAACGTCTCGTCCCGGGTGGGGCTTCTCGGCTATGCGACGCCCGAGCGCAGCGCCTACGAGGCGAGCAAGTGCGCGGTGGTGGCAATCACCGAATCGGTCGCGGCCGAGGTGGGCCGGTTCGGCGTGCGCGTCAACACCCTTTGCCCAAGCGCCGTCATGACCGAGCCGATCCTTGCCAACGTCGCCCGCAAGGCGCGCGCGCGGGGGATCAGCGAAGCGGACGTGCTGCGCACCGACTATGTCGAGACCACCGCGCTCGGGCGCGTGATCGAGCCCGCCGACGTCGCCGATGCGGCCGTGTTCCTCGCCGCGCCCGCAGCGCGCGCCATCACCGGCGCGCACTTGAAAGTGGACGCGGCGAAGCGCTGATGGGCGCGGCCCCCAAACCCGTTGCCACCGCGCGTCCTCGCTGGCATGGTGACGGCCGCGCGGCGCGAGTTGAGGGATCACCGCAATGGACAAGAACAGCGTCGACTGGCACGGGCCCTGGAACGCGCTCGTAACACCTTTCGATTCGAACCAGGCGATCGACGAGGCGGCGTACGGGCTGAACGTCGAGCTTTGCGTTGGCTACGGGCTGACGGGCCTGGTTGCCGACGGATGCACGGGCGAGTTCTGGGCCCAGACCACAGATGAGCGCAAGCGCGTCTACAAGATCGCGGTGGACGCGGCCCAAGGCCGAGTGACGGTGCTGGGCGGCGTCGGCGCCAACCGCGCCGACGAGGCGATCGAGCTGGCCCAGGCCGCCAAGGATGCCGGCTGCGACGGGATCCTGTTGCTGCCGCC